>JAFAQP010000092.1 GCA_019246385.1 Patescibacteria group bacterium
CTTCCCTTGCTCGCAGGAGACGATACGTATTATCTCAAGCCGGAAGACGGGAGCGTGCGAGATGTGGTCCGGAAAATCGCGGATCCGGAAGCCGAGCCTGACGGACTCGATCGCACATTCATCAGCGTGGAGACGGCGAACGAACGCTATCGCGACTTTCCCGAAGCTCTGGCGAATACCGAAGAAGTCGCGAAACGGATAGAGGTAAAACTTGATCTCGGTTCATGGGTCTTTCCTAAGTTTCCACTTTCGGGAGAAACGACATACGAAGCCGAGCTTGAAAAAGCGGCACGAGAAGGCATTGCTAAACGCGGCCTTAGGTCGACAGAAGAAGTGGAAACACGCCTCACGTATGAGCTTTCGGTCATAAATGCTAAAGGATATGCGCCGTATTTCCTTACCGTCTCGGACCTCCTTTCATATGCGAAAAGGGCAGGGATACTGACGACCACCCGCGGTTCGGCGGCCGGTTCCCTGGTCTCGTACCTGACGGGAGTAACGAATATAAATCCACTCGAATACAAGCTTCCCTTCGAGCGCTTTCTGAACCCGGAACGCCCGAAAGCGCCGGACATCGATATGGATATCGCGGATACGCGGCGGGACGAATTGGTCGAGTATGCGCGGAAAAAATATGGATCGGAGAATGTCGCGCAGATAGGAACGTTCGGGACCATGGCGGCGCGCGCTGCAGTGCGTGACATCGCTCGCGCGATGGGATACCCCTATGGCGTCGGCGACCGCATCGCGAAGCTGATACCTCTGGGGTCACAGGGTTTCCCCATGACGATAGAGCATGCGCTTGAAATAGAAGAGGATCTCCGAAAGCTCTATCAGTCTGACGAAGATGCGGAAACCATAATAAACGCGGCAAAAGAGATAGAGGGCAACGCGCGCCACATCTCCGTGCATGCGGCCGGGGTCGTGATCGCCCCTTCGCCGGTCACCGATTTCTCGCCTGTCCAGCTTGACCCCTCCGGCAAAGCCGTCATCACGCAGTACGACATGTATTCGATTACCGACGAATACGGCGGCGTAGGCCTTCTTAAATTCGATTTTTTGGGATTGAAGAACCTGTCCGTGCTCGAAGACGCCGTCCGCAGGGTGCGAGAAAGAAAAGAAGAAGCGATAGATATAGAAAATATCCCCCTCAATGATGAGAAAGTCTTCGGCATGCTCGCGCGAGGCGAAACCGAAGGGGTGTTCCAGCTTTCCGGTTCCGGCATGACGCATTACCTTAAAGAACTGAAGCCGACATCGATAGACGATATCAATGCCATGGTCGCCCTGTATCGGCCAGGCCCTATGGAATCGATCCCCGCGTATATCGCGAGGAAGCATAACCCGAAACTTATCACCTACATCGATGCGCGGATGAAGGATATACTCGACCGCTCATATGGCATCATCACCTACCAAGACGATGTGCTTTTGACCGCGGTCACACTTGCCGGATACAGCTGGCTTGAAGCGGATAACCTGCGCAAGGCTATGGGTAAAAAGATCCCCATCGAAATGGAGGCGCAGAAGGAAAAGTTCATCGAAGGATGCCAGAAGCACGGCAAAATAGCTAAAAATCGCGCCGAGGCGATATGGAAGCTCATCGAGCCGTTCGCCGCATACGGCTTCAACAAGGGACATGCCGCAAGTTACGGCAGAGTCGCCTACCAGACCGCGTACATGAAAGCGAATCATCCGGAAGATTACATGGCGGCGCTTCTCTCGGCGGATTCAGGCGACACTCTCCGCGTGTCCGAGCATGTGGCCGAGTGCGAAAGAATAGGCATACGCGTCCTTCCTCCGGACGTCAATGAATCGTTCGCGACGTTCACCGTCATAGCGAACGGCATCATTCGCTTCGGCCTTTCCTCCATAAAAAACTTCGGCGAAGGAGCGGCAGAAGCCATCATCGCCGAGCGAGAGAAGAACGGGCGCTTCGCTTCGCTCGCTGATTTCCTTTCGAGGGTGCCCGGGAACGCCGTCAATCGTCGCGCCCTTGAGTCCCTGATAAAAAGCGGCGTCTTCGACGCATTCGCCCGCCGCGGAGTCCTCATGGCGAATATCGAGAAGATCCTCGCATACGCCAGGGATGCGGGCGCCGCCGCGCCGGCCAATCAGGACTCTCTTTTCGGCTCCCTCCCTTCCGCGCAAGCGCCGCGCGACATCGCCCTCGACCACGCTCCGGAAGCGCCGCGCGACGTGATGCTTGCCTGGGAAAAGGAACTCCTCGGAATCTACGTGTCCGGACATCCCATGGACCGCTTCAACGAAGCTTTGGAAAAATACCCTCATTCGATCCTGAATGCCCGCCGCGAAGACCGCAACGGTTATCCTTTGGTGGTCGGCGGCGTCGTCGAGAGCGTAAAGACGATTTTCACCAAAAAAGGCGACCGCATGGGGTTCATCACGCTTTCCGATAAAGAGTCTTCCATCGAGAGCGTCGCTTTTCCCGAAATCTATAAGACGAATCGAGATGCCCTGGTCGAAGGAAAATGTATCCTTCTGAAGGGCAAGTTTTCGAAACGCAACGGCGAGCCCTCTATTCTGATTGAGAAAGTAAAGGCGCTCTAAAGCCATGGTGGATGGCGGGAGAAGTCGTCTGCTCGGCCTGTAGCTTTCTCCCTTAGCGTCTTCGTGCATATCTCGGTATTGCACAGCGAGCCCTTCGCGCTATAGTAAAGGGGTGAATACAATACTTACCACGACGGCCATCAGGCTCCGCTAAGCGGGTCTTTTGGCTCATGGCCTACCCCGCTTCAAGCGGGGTTTTCTTTTTAAAAGCTATAATAAAACGAAATGGAAACGAAACTCGAACACAAACGCCATACGCTCGCTCACCTCTTGGCGGCAGCCGTTATGAACCTCTGGCCCGACACTAAGCGAACGATTGGCCCGGCCATCGAAGACGGTTTTTATTTCGATTTCGAATTTTCAAAGCCGATTTCGGAAAAAGACTTTCCCGCTATCGAAAAAGAAATGCGGCGGCTTCTGCCAAGCTGGACCTCGTTCACGCGCTCCGAGCTTTCAGCGGAGGAAGCCAAAAAGGAATATCCCGACAATCCCTATAAACACGAACTCATAGAAGAATTCACAAAAGACGGCGAAAAAGTGTCCTTTTACAAGTCAGGAGACTATTGGGATTTATGCCGGGGCGGGCATGCGGAAAATCCGGCAAAAGAAATACAGTCGGATTCCTGGAAGCTTGACCGCATTGCCGGCGCCTATTGGCGGGGTAACGAAAAGAACCCTATGCTCACTCGCATCTACGGGCTCGCGTTCGATACCAAAAAAGAACTTGACGCGTATATCGAGAAACGGCAGGAAGCTATGGCCCGCGATCATAAAGTTCTCGGCCCGAAGTACGGTCTTTTTATGTTCCACCATACGGCTCCCGGAATGCCGTATTGGCTGCCGAAAGGCGTCACGATCTATAACGAACTCATAAATTTCTGGCGGGAAGAGCATGCGAAGCGCGGATACCAAGAGATAGTTTCGCCGCTTCTCAACAAAAAAGAGCTCTACGAAAAAAGTGGCCATTATGAACACTACTGGCCCGACATGTTCAAGATACAGACAGAAGAGAACGAAGAGTACGGCCTGAAGGCCATGAATTGCCCGAACGCCATGGTCGTATTCGGTTCTACCGGTCGAAGCTACCGTGATTTGCCGCTGCGACTTTCTGACACTGACACGCTTCATCGCAACGAGCTGTCAGGCACCCTCAATGGCCTTCTGCGCGTACGGGAATTCCGACAGGATGATGCACATATATTCGTGAGCGAGGAACAAATAGAAACGGAGTATGAAAATATATTCGAGATCGTTGAGCGATTCTATTCAATCTTCGGCATGACATATTCCTTTAATCTGAGTACGCGGCCGGATGCTTTTATGGGCGATGTCGCCACCTGGGACAAGGCCGAAGCATCTTTAAAGAAGATACTGGAACGAAGCGGAAAGGAATATGGAATAAAGGAAAAGGACGGCGCCTTCTACGGTCCAAAAGTGGACATCCATATGAAAGATGTGCTCGGACGGGAATGGCAAATGGGAACGATACAGCTGGATTTTCAGCAGCCGGTGCGCTTCAATCTGGAATACACCGCAACTGACGGGAGTAAAAAAACGCCCGTGGCCATTCATCGGGTCGTGTACGGCTCTATGGAACGATTCATCGGAATACTGATAGAACATTACGCGGGCGCGTTTCCTCTCTGGCTTTCGCCGGTTCAGGTAAAGATACTGCCGGTTTCGGAAAAGCACACCGAATACGCAAAAAACGTTCTCGCAGCACTCAATGCTGCGAATATCCGAGGGGACCTTGATGACGCGAACGATTCTCTGGGCAAAAAAATACGAAACGCCAAGCAAGAAAAAATCCCCTACCTTTTTGTGGTCGGGGACAAAGAAAAGGATGCAAAGACGGTATCCGTAGAGAGTCGAGAAGGCTCGGAAGGGCCTCAGCCTCTTGCCGAGATCGTTTCGAGACTTCGCGAAAAAATTAATTCTCGCTCAGAGAAATGAGTTAATTGAGAATGATCCGTTTCGGATTCCACGTTATTGGCTTCCATTTGGACCGACGAGATTTTTCTTTGTGATATTTGCGGATCATTTCCTGGAAGACCGCAAGTCGT
Organism: Patescibacteria group bacterium; assembly: GCA_019246385.1. Classification (GTDB taxonomy): domain Bacteria; phylum Patescibacteriota; class Minisyncoccia; order Phycocordibacterales; family Phycocordibacteraceae; genus Phycocordibacter. The sequence continues at coordinate 4,635 of JAFAQP010000092.1, forward strand.
TGTGTAGGCGTAAGTCCTCTTAAGATCTGATGAAACTTTCGCCTTGATTCGCTTTTTCCCTCTTCATCGTTGCCACTGAGATAGTGTAAATACACAACACCGGCCTCGACTGCAGGTAGCAGTGCGGGAGATATTGCTTCTCCTGCGGGAGGCCGGTCTTTGCTTTCCACAAATTATCCGAGAATCTCGAACGCCTGCGCGAGGGCCAATTTTACGCCAGTGAATGGCGATGCGTAAACGTGATCAAGCGAGTGTGCGAATACTGCAACCAGCTGTCCAAGCTTATCATCGCTGACCTGGGCTGCCTTTTCGGCAAGCGCCCTGTCCGGTGCAGTCCGTTGATCGCGGCGCGCCCGGTAAAGCTTGTCGAAAACGCTCGCCGTCGCGGTCATGAGCGCTGTCGGGGAAACGCCGTCGTGCTCAAGGGAGCGGATTATAGAGAAAGCGCTATCGCGGTCTCCGGAAACTATCGCTCCGGCGAATTGCGCGGCTGCGTTTTCATCTATAAGCGCCGCAGGAGCGGAAGCAGCGGGTGTCCCGGTATATGCGGCTGCTGAAGGAGAAATGGAAGCCGGGGAAGGCGGAACAGAGGAGGTAGGAGCAGCTTTTCGCGTGTTCAGCTCTTTCAGGCGGTCAGCGGTAAGCATGATCCATCCATCTTCGCGAGGGAGCATGCGGACAGCATCATTCAGGACGTCGCCGAACATGCGGAGCGCTTCGGCACGATTCGGAGAAAGCGAGACCGCAAGGCTCACTGCCTCCGGCGACATAAGCACTCCTGCCGCATGAGCGCGTGATTCTATGACTGCGGCGATATCAGGAAGTGGTGTCGGTTCGGAAGCAGAAACGGCATATGTCGGATTTTGCACCGGAACAACGGGTACGGGAGCGCCATAAGCTACCGGAGAAGCCGAACCGGACGCGTAGGAACGCGCTGACGCCGGCATAACGGGCATAGACGGAGGCGTCGTAATCGGAGCGGGTGCAGATAATACTGCTGTTCTTTCGTCGACCGGATAATTTCTGCCGTATTCGGACATATGCCGATACTTATTTTCTTCCGCCAGAGGGATACCCATGACGCCACCAAGAATGTAAGCGAGTATCGGCCGCAAACCTCCCCTTCCCGTGATGAAGTATGCGGCCATTGCGGAAAGGAGTGCCACGGCGAGCCAGAAGATCATGGTCAAGGCTGGTCCGGCTTCAAAACCGGTATACGGGATCTGCGAAAGAGAAACGAAGGCAAGAGGCTGTTCGGTCGGCTGCGGCAGCAAAGTGACGGTCGGCTGATTGTATCCGCCGCCACCGCATGAGCCGCTGCAGCCGCCTCCTCCCGTCTGAACCGTTATCGGAACCTGGCAAATGACAGTCTGCCCGTTCGTACCAAGGAAGGTACCCGTATACGTTGTCGAACTCGGGGGGAATACCGTCACCGAACCGCCGGAAACGGGAGTCGTGGTGCCGACATTGTTGTCGATATGACCAGATACGGTGTTTTGCGAGGTCCATGTCAGGGTCGCACTGTTCCCTGTCGTTATACTGCCAGGCGTTATCGAAAGGGTACAGACGGGAGCATTTGGAATAGTAAGGCTTACTGCCGCCGAACATTGCGCGGTGCCGCCCGGCCCCGTTACGGTCAGCGTATAGGTCGTATTTGCGGTCACCGCTGCAGAGACAGAACCTCCTCCAACAGGCGTGACTGAACCGATGCCGTGGTCAATGACTGCGGAGGTCGCATTCTGCGAAGTCCACGTCAGGGTCGTCGTACCGGCTGCGGTAAAGGATGTAGGCGAAGCGGAAAGCGTGCAGACCGGACTGTTCGGCGGAGGATTGACTACTATGGTCGTAGCGCAATTCGCGCTCGTGCCTCCTGCTCCGTACACGATTGCAGAATAGGTCGTCGTCGTTGTGGGTGACACGTTGAATGAACCGTTGGCGGGCGAAGTCGTTATGGTCGTCGTGCCGATGCCGTGATCAAAGACGATGGCGGTCGCGTTCATCGCAGTCCACATGATCTGGGTGGATTGTCCGGACTGAATGGTGGAAAGAGTGGCGGTCGCTTCGCACACGGGAGCCTTGGGAGGCGGAATGACCTGCTGGTTCTTGAACACTACTCCTGCGCATTGCTTGCCAGCGGTCACGACCACCTGGCCGTTCGTCGGCGTTACAGAAAGCAGTTTCCATGTCGGACCAGCATCCACTTCCGTCACGGTATGTGTGCCGGGAGATACGTTATCGAAGAGAGCGTCGCCGTTCGCGTCGTTCTTGACTGTCTGGCCATCATCGAGCGTGAACGTGAACTGCGCGACGGTCGAGAGTTTATTAGCATTTGGATCGAAAGTTTCCTTGAGGATCTGGATGCAGCCTTTGTTCGGAGGGACGACCTGCTGGTTGACGAATGTCACATGGGCGCAATCCCTGCCTGCCTGAACATTTATGTCCCCATTCGTCGGCGTTACGGAAAGCAGTTTCCAGTTTTGGCCTCCTTGGATCTCTTCCACGTGATGGCCCCCGGGGTCGACGTCATTGAATTGCGCTTCCCCTGTCGAATCGTTCTGTGTGGTGACGCTGCCATCAAGCTTGAAAGTGAACTGCGCGACGGTCGAAAGTTTCGCTCCCGAAGGATCAAGCGTCACCTTCGTTACCTCGATGCAACCTTTCTGAGGGGGCGGAGGAACCTGCTTGTTCTTGAAGTATATCTTCGCGCAGCCACCCGGGTTGGAGGAATCGGCCGGCTGGGTAGGACCGACTGCAACGGTGCCTGAAGAAGGATCTTCCGATACTAATTTCCATCCGCTTCCCGGATCAACTTCGTCTACCTGATGGTTGCCCAGCGACAGGTTGGTGAAGAATGCGATCCCGTTCGGATCGTTCTGAACCGTCTGGTTGCCATCAAGCCTGAAGGTAAACGGCGCGACGGGAGTGATCTTATTTCCGCGCGCATCGTACGTTTCTTTTATGATCTGGATGCAACCTTTCTGAGGCGGCGGAGGGACCTGCTGGTTCTTGAAATATATCTTTGCGCAATCGGAACCGCCGTTCACGGTAACGTTGCCGTCTGAAGGACTAACCGAAACGAGATGCCACGAAGCGCCTGGATCGTCTTCGCTTACGTGATAATTACCGGGCGTAAGGTTCTGGAAGAACGCATTGCCGGATGTATCGTTTTGGACCGTACCGTCTCCTTGCAGTCTGAAAGTGAAGGGAGGAACGCTCGAAAGCTTGTTTCCGTTCGCATCGTCCGCTTCTTTGATTATCTGGATGCAGCCTTTGGGCGGAGGGACCTGCTGGTTCTTGAAATTTATCGTGACGCAACGGTTGGAGTGGACGACTATATCTCCAGACGCTGGCTGGCTCGAAAGAAGGGTCCAGCCGCTTCCAGGATTGAGTTCGGACACATGGTGCGTGCCGACATCGACATCATCAAACTCAGCCGTTCCGCCGGTGTCGTTTTGTGCAGTCGCTCCTCCATCAAGCTGGAATGTAAATGTAGGGACATTGGTGATACGGTTGCCTGCAGAATCGAAAGCTTCTTTGACGACGATTATGCAGCCCGGAGTCGGACCGCCTCCTCCGCCGCCGCCTCCGCCGCCTCCGCCGCCTCCGCAGGCTGTACCGCAACCTCCGCCGCCGCCGCCGCAGTCTGTACCGCAACCTCCGCCTCCGCCGCCGCAGTCTGTACCGCAACCGCCCCCTCCGCCACCACCGCAATCATCGGCGTAAGCGCTTATGCTCATTGAAGAAAGCGAGGAAAGGGATTTAAGGCCTGCGGAAACTAGTGAATGTGAGCTTACCGCAGTAGCCAAAAAACCCCTCGTGTTTGCATTGTTGTTATAGAGAAACTCCGGTGGACAATCTTCACCGTGGACGGCTATAGCCGAGGAATGGAAAGCTGATATTGCTTCATCGACACCCACCCACGCGCTTACTATCCAAATAGCCATAACTGGCAGGAGGGCGAGCGTAATTTTTATTTTCGTATTGAAATTCATGTGGGTGATAAATGTATATAACTTAGGAAGCTGGGTTTGCGGAAACAAAGTCCGCCGTCACGACGTACCGATCGGTCTTTTTTCCGAACACATCGCAGGTGCTGAGGATGAGCGTGCGTTCGCCGCTGCCCAGCTCTATTTGGGCGTCGTCGGCGTTCACATGCTCTACAGTTTTCACGCGGTAATGATACTGGCCGGTTTCTGAAGAAACGATGATTTCATCGCCTGCTTTCAGGTTCTGTATCCCATTGAAAGCTTTGAATGCCTTGTTATGGACGATCGGAAGGTAGCTTTGATGGGCGAAGATGTACACCCGGGCATTCTCTCCGAGAAGTCCAGACTCCGGGTATCTGACCGCTCCCTTCAGGAGGAAGTTGTTGAGAACAGTATTGTCAATGCTGCTCGGGTTCTCAACTGGCGTATCGATGCCTACGGAAGGCGCTTCTATCCGGACTGGAACTTCCATAGAAGCCCCAGAGGAAGAAACGGAGGAAGAAACGATAGGCTGCGCTCTTCCCGTTGTTGCCGCAAGCGCTTGCCGGGTTCCCGATCCATTAACGACGTCCGAACTTGCGAAGCTCGTCGTGACATTCCCGGTCGTGTCTATGTTTGCGGCATTTTTTGGTGCTTCAGGTACGAAATCGACACCGAAAAGAATCGTCGCAAAAAGAAAGAACACGACAAGAAACACGAGAAGGAACTCCCATGGTCTGAAGCCGGTATTTTTATCGCGTGTATTTTGGTCTCCATCCATACTTCAAAGAATTGACCGTGCGAAACTGATGGAAAGCTCCGCGCAGTTTCCGTGATTAGCTTACATCACGAATTCCAATTTGTCAAGTTACGGTTTTTCAGTGCCAATATTTACCGGTATGTCATACGGAACGGGAGTGCTGCCTTTCGAAGGTCCTTTGTCGGGTTCAAGACTGCCGAGATCTGTCGGCATATTTTCTTCTAAGACGAAAGAACCATTCCCTCCTAAGCGAGACGGACGATGATGCGTGCGATGATGTTTTGTCATAGCGTCATTCGCGCGGATGTAGTGCTGTATTTCAGCAAAGGAAATAAACTGAGGCGTTTGCTTTGACACATGGACATGAGAAGATCGAGCGACCGAATTATGCGAGACCGCTGAGTCAGGCGAATGAATACTTTCAAAGATGGCATGTCCGGCTGCTCCTACCGCTGTTCCAAAAAGGCCTGCAGCGGCCGCTAAAACCATATATCGTCTGCGAATTCGATCGGCGACTTTATCTATATGTCGCCTATTCCTTTCATTGCGCGTCATTCCTTTCGGTTCGAAGTTTTGTCTCATGATTTTTTTATATTCCTTGATTCAAGCTGGTATATATCGCTGAAGCCGCCACTCCCATAATTCCCGGTTTTTGTCCTTCCTGTCTTTGACTTTCATACATTCTGTCCGTCGCGTGCATTCTTTCTATTATTTGTGTCTCCGTAGGACGCTGCAGCTGCGGTACGAATAATATTAAAGCAATGCTGAGGGCGGTGGCTGTGCTTATGCCTACTATTTCTCCGTCGGATAACTTTCCCCCCTCGGGCTTCTGCA
>JAFAQP010000006.1 GCA_019246385.1 Patescibacteria group bacterium
TCAAAAACTCTTGAAAGAAGGACTGGCATATCCTGATCCCTATACGGAAGAAGAGCTCTCAGCATTCCGCGAAAAAGCTGAAAAAGAAAAAAAGCCTTTCCTTTTTCGAAATCATCGGCCCGTCGCTTTTAAGGAGTGGGATGGAAAAGTGCCTCTTCGCTTTAAGGTCCCTGTCGTCAAACGGTATGCATGGGAAGACGCGGTCAGGGGGAATCTCGAGGCGGGTGAAGAAGCGCTCGATGATTTTGTTCTTTTAAAAGCCGACGGATATCCTACATACAATTTTGCTCACATAATCGATGATCATGAGATGGGCGTCACGCACGTATTCCGCGGCGACGAATTTATTTCTTCGACTCCGCGTTTTTTGAGCGTGTATGAAGCTTTGGATTTTGAAAGGCCGGTCTTTGCGACCACGCCGCCTATTTTGCGCGGTGACCGCACGAAAAAACTCGGCAAACGGGACGGCGCGAAAGATATCCTCGAGTATCGCGAGGAAGGTTATCTACCGGAGGCCATGATGAACTTCTTGGCGCTTATCGGATGGCATCCCGGCAACGATCAAGAGCTTTTCACTGAACAGGAACTCTTAATCGCTTTTTCTCTAGACCAGATACAAAAAAGCGGCGGCGCATTCGACGAAGCGAAGCTACGCTGGTTCAACCGGGAACATATCCTCCGCCTCTCCGCGGAACGTTTCATTTCGTACGCCAAAGACTTCCTTTCCGAACAAACAACGCGGGCGCTTTCCCAAGCAGGCGTTTTTGAAAGCCTGGTTCCGCTTATGCGGGAACGGATACAGACATTCGGTGAGCTTCGCGACATGGATGCTGCAGGAGAATTTTCTTTTTATGCGGAAGCGCCTGAGTATGACGCAACCGGACTGCTGTACAAGGGCGACCCTGATCCTAAAGCTACGGCCGAACGCCTGAAAAAGCTGTATGTCATCCTTCAAAACGTGCCGGAAAGCCAGTGGCATGATAAAACCATAAAAGACCTCGTGTGGCCGCTTACGGAAAAGGAAGGAAGGGGAGAGGTCTTATGGCCGTTTCGGTACGCTCTTTCCGGTAAGGAAAAGTCACCTGATCCGTTTACTATCGCAGGGATCATCGGAAAAAATGAGACTCACCACCGCCTCGAAAAAGCCGTTTCTGTTCTTACCTAAATTTGTACAGGCAGCGGTACTGCTTGCGGCTGCAGCGGGTCTTTTCGGCCTGGCGCCTGCGATACGCGCCGATACGAGCTCCAACTCGGATATTCAGCAAAAAATAAACGATACGAATGCCCAAATTGCAGCCCTTGAAAAGGAAATAGCCCAGTATCAGAACAGTTTGGCGACAGTCAGCGCACAAAAAAAGACCCTCCAAAGCGAACTTAACCGTTTGGATCTTTCTCGGAAGAAAATAGCTACAGATATATCGCTGACGCAGGAAAAGATCACGCAGGCCAATCTAGAGCTTTCACAGCTTCGCGGCGCGATAACTGATAAGCAAGCGCGCATCGCCAAAGATAAGGATTCGGCGGCGGCCTCTCTGCGGAATATCGCGAAAACAGAAGAAAGAACGTTGGTCGAAGGACTCCTGACTTCAGACGGCCTGGTGAGCGCGTGGGAAGAGGTAAGCGCAAATTCTACCCTTAATTCGGCTCTCGGACGAGATATCGGCGATCTGCAGACCACCGAGGAGGCCCTGAGCGCGGACTATGACCAGACGCAGGCGAACGAAGCAAAGCTGGTGTCCCTCGAACAAAGCCTCGGCGGCCAAAAATCAGTCCTCGATCAGAACCGCAAAGAAGAAGCCACCCTCCTGACCCAGACAAAGAACAAGGAATCAAATTACCAGAATCTTATCGCGCAAAAGAAAGCGGAAGAGGCTGCCTTCGAACAACAGTTGAACGATTACCAGGCTACTCTCAAATATACTCTCGATCCGACACAGATACCGAAAGCCGGATCCGGCGTTCTTTCTTTCCCTCTTGATCTCGGATACATGGCGAGGTGCCAGAATCAAAAAAGCATTTACGGAAATATTTATTGCATCACGCAGTATTTCGGGAATACGGCGTTCGCTCAGTCGGGCGCGTATAACGGCAAGGGCCACAACGGCGTAGATTTCGGGGCTCCCGAAGGCACGAAGGTTGTCGCGGCGCTTTCCGGAACGGTGCTGGGTACCGGCAATACTGATCTGGAGGCTGGTTGCTACTCATATGGCAAATGGGTGTATGTGCAGCATGATAACGGCCTGGGAAGTATTTATGGGCATCTTTCGGTTATCAGCGTATCGAAAGGGGAGAGGGTGGAGACCGGACAACTTCTCGGGTACAGCGGCAAAACGGGCTATGCCACTGGTCCACATCTCCATTTCGGCCTCTATGTAGCCAGCCAGGTAAAAATAATCAAACTGGGCGACGTTAAGGCGACCACTGGATGCGGCAATACCTATATGCCGGTCGCTCCAACTGAAGCGTATTTAAATCCGATGGCATATCTTTGATTGCTTTTTTCCAGGTTTGTTTTCTAATAATAATTTCTTCATTTATACACAACCTGGTATCCAAAGAGGCACTTTGTGGTGTTGAATACTGATAGGTCGATTCTTTATTAAATATTTAAGTACTAGAGAAAATATATGAAAGTTTTGCACGTTATAGCGTTTATCCTTGTCGTCATCGGCGGCTTGAACTGGGGCCTTATCGGCCTCGGATGGCTCGTGGGTAATGGCGCGGATTGGAACGTCGTTCATATGGTCCTTGGATCATCCGCAACGCTCGAGGGTATCGTATACGTACTTGTAGGTCTTTCTGCACTATGGCTTCTGATAGGGCACAAGAAAGCTTGCATGATGTGCGGCACGAAAAGCACGCCTCCTCCGGTAGCCGGAGGAATGTAAAAAATCCTTCCAAAAACCCGCTCCTAAGCGGGTTTTTGCTTGGATGCATCAAATTGACAATCGACTACAATATTTTATAATTCGAACTGCGATATGTCGGAAAGAAAAAATACTTTTTATTTCGCGACAGAGGATCTTTTTTACGGATCCGTAGCAGACTGCGAAGAAGGATTGACAGAGTACGCTGAAAAAGAGCTCAAGTGCGATACGGAACGGGCGAAAGTGCTTGTCGAGCGCACCATACTATCAGCAATAATTTTTGAAGATCGGTATGATGCTAAATCGCAATCGCTTGATGGTTGGCTTCTTCGAATGCTCTGGCGTGAACTGCGCTTAATGCAGCAGGAAGATCGTCAAGTGCAAAACGCACGCCAAAAGGTATAGTTAATACAGAATGGAAAGAAGAACTTATAACTCCGCCGACGGACTTCCTGAATCGCAACCTTCGAGCACTCGCATGCATTCAGTTATCGGAGAAGAGAAAATAATGCCGGGACCGGAACTCGACCCGGTGATAATCGCTATAGCAAAAATATATCTTGAAGACGGTAATGGTGAAGGCCGTTAACTGTGTAGGCTTATACATCGCAAAAGAAACATTGTACGAAGTATATAGGTAAGCTCCAGTCTTGTTCCCTTCCTAAGGGATCGGCTAAGCAAAATTAAATACCTTTGCGGTGACGCGGTCCATGGGGATTTGGGGCTGGTGGAATCTTCTTCTCACCAACCGCATTC
>JAFAQP010000102.1 GCA_019246385.1 Patescibacteria group bacterium
CGAAAGGCAAGCCCCACGGGGATATTTTTGTCGGAAAGCCGAATGGTTTCCGAGGAGAGGGGACTCAGCTTCGTCATTTCCGAAAGCACGAGCTCGGCCACTTCGCCGGTATTTGAGAGATCCTTTTCATGCTTAAGAGATGCGTTAAGGACAAGAACTTGCAGTGCATCGCTTGATTCGGGCATCTCGCAATCTTGTTTCTCCTTGGGCCGATACATAAGCTGAAAGTGTAGCAGATACGGACGGTTTTTCGAATGCCGTCTATGCTACACTGCCTATCCGTTTTATCGGCTAGCTAAAAGAATCACATGAAAAAAGTCGCGATATTGGGAGCCGGCATGGTCGGCCAGACGCTCGCAGGAGGATTCAGTAAACATGGTTATGAAGTAGTTATCGGAACGCACGATGTTTCCAAACACGAAGGCGATCCCTCGCTTTCGCATATCCCCGTTTTGCCCTATGCCGATGCCGCGAAGGAAGGCGAACTCATCGTCTTTGCGGTTAAGGGCTCGGCGGCCGAAGACGTGGCAAAGGAAATAGCAGAATCCCTGAAAGGGAAAACCGTCATCGACACCACGAATCCGATAGCCGACGCCGCGCCTGAAGGCGGCGTACTGAACTTTTTTACTTCGCTACACGACTCTCTCATGGAGCGCCTGCAAAAGATCGTGCCGGAAGCGCGTTTCGTTAAGGCGTGGAACAGCGTCGGCGCGAGCACAATGGTGAATCCGGATTTCGGAGGCGTGCGCCCGAGCATGTTCATCTGCGGCAACGACGAAGTCGCGAGGAAGGAAGTGGCGACTCTCCTTGATCAGTTCGGATGGGATACGGAGGATATGGGCGGCGCAGTAGCCGCCCGCGCCATAGAGCCTCTGTGCATCCTCTGGTGTATTCCCGGCATCGCAAAGAACGACTGGGGCAAGCGAGCTTTCAAGCTTCTTAGATAACTATCCACAGCATTCCGCTTGCATTAGAACGATCGTTCTAATATGCTGTGCGGATGATAACCTCACCCGCAAAACTGCGCCTTTTTTACAAACACCATCGCCGCATGCCGAGCTACGCGGAGATGATGAAGCTCTATGGCTATCGCTCCAAAGCCGCCGTCTTTTATCTCGTGCGGAAATTCATAAGCGACGGCGTCATTACAAAAGACAAGAACGGCCGACTCATCCCGAAAAACCTCTACGGAAATATTTCGGTTCTCGGATACGTGGAAGCAGGATTTCCATCTCCGGCCGAGGAAGAACTGATAGACACGATGAGCCTCGATGAATACCTGATATCGAACAAGGAAGCGACTTTTATGCTTAAGGTAAAAGGAGATTCCATGATAGATGCGGGCATCATGGAAGGGGACATGGTGCTTGTGGAGCGGGGCAAGCAGCCCAAGCCCGGAGCAATAGTCATCGCGCAGGTCGACGGCGACTATACGATGAAATATCTCCGCATGAGGAACGGCCAGCCGTATCTCGAACCGGCGAATAAAAAGTATCCGCCCATTTATCCGGAGAGCGACCTGCGCGTCGAAGCGGTCGTCTCGGCGGTCATTCGCCGATACTAAGATGCCGTTCTCCATCCAATCGTTTCCGCGGGCCATACTTCACGTCGACGGCGACGCGTTCTTTTCTTCCTGCGAAACAGCGATGAATCCTTCCCTGCGGGGAAAGCCAGTGATCACCGGAAAGGAGCGCGGCATCGTCGCTTCGTTAAGCTATGAAGCAAAAGCGCGCGGCGTCAAAAGAGGAATGATAATTTCCGAGGCGCGCCGAGTCTGTCCGGAGGCGGTCATTCTTTCTTCGGATTATGAGACATACAGCCTTTTTTCAAAGCGGATGTTCTCCATCGTACGGCGCTATACGCCGGATGTGGAAGAGTACTCCATCGATGAATGTTTCGCCGATCTGACCGGGTTGCGGCGTTCGCTGAATATGCCGTATGAGCGCGCAGCGTCAAAAATCAAGCAGGACCTCGAAGGAGAACTCGGCATGACATTTTCCGTAGGCTTGGGGCCCAATAAATCGATCGCAAAATTGGGTTCAAAATGGAAAAAGCCTTCCGGCCTCACCATCATTCCCGCGTATGCCGTGCACCATTACCTGAAGGAGTTCAGGATCGACCGCGTGTGGGGCATCGGCCGGCAGACGAGCGCTTTCCTTGCGAAATACGGGATCCGTACGGCGTATGACCTGGCTTTGAAACCGGAACGCTGGGTAGAAGACAGGCTTTCAAAACCGTATCGGGAAATATGGCAGGAATTGCGAGGGAAATTCGTTATGCCGCTTTCTCTTGAAGAAAAACACGACTACCAGTCCATAAGCAAAACGAAGACCTTTACGCCGCCTTCGACCGACAAGAACTTCATTTTTTCGCAGCTTTGCAAGAATGCCGAAAACGCCTGCACGAAGATGCGGCGGCATGGCTTGGCGACGAAAAAAATATTCTTTTATCTGAAAACGCAGGAATTCCGGCATCACGGTCTTGAGATAACGCTTGCGCATGAGACTGCGGTTCCGAACGAGCTTATCCGGCTTATCGGGAATGTCTTCGATGAGGTCTATAAAGAGGGGAGGAAGTATCGCGCGACAGGGATCGTGCTCATGGATCTTTTTCCAGAAGGCAGGGTACAGCAGGATCTCTTTGGCGCTACAGCCGGACTCGAAAAATGGCGCCGCGTATACGCCACGGTAGATATGCTCGATGGTAAGTACGGAAAGCACACTGTTTTTCTCGCCTCCACTTTTACGGCCCTCAAAAAGGGAACAGGAAAATCCCGACCAAGCGCTGTCCGTGATCTATTCAATGGAGAGAACGCGCGTCAGCGGGTTCATATTCCCATGCTCGGGCAGGTAGGGTAGAAGGAATAGCAGCGCGCCTAGATAAGGGTAAAGGCGACCGCCGACGACATCGCGGTATACGAGCCGATGATAAGAGCCTTCCAAAGCGTTTCTCCGAAGCCTGGAAAATTGTTGAAAAGAACGAGGCCGAGTAGTTGTACGGCAAGCGAAATGACATAGAGGTACGTTACTTTTCCGCTGATGTACCGCAGTTGGTGGTGGCTTTTGATAAGGTCTTTGTCGTTCTTGTAAATAAGCAGGGCCGTTAGCAATATTATAAAAAAAAGTATGCCGAAAATATTCAACCAGGGCAGGTGCTGCGCCAGAGAAACTGAGCTTCCGAGCGCCTGCCCGAGGCCGACGCCCAAAAAAGCTCCCGCGGCCCCTCGCGCGAGTTCCAATACATGAGAGCGTTTGAGAGAGAACGAGCCGATCGAAAGAAGATTTTTTTCTATGAGCTTTTCTTCTTCTTCTATTTTTTCAAGGTCCGCTTCTTCCTTCTTTTCTATCGCTATGAGCCTTTCTTCGACGCTCTCCACCTTCGCCAGCCGCTCATCGATCGTTTTTAATTCAGCCGCTACGTCTGCCATGTCTATATAATAAGGCAATTTTTAAGAAGCAAAGCAAGACGAGTGGAATAATCGAAAAAACCGATATTCACAGGAATGCAACCCGGCTCGCACGGGACGCGACACAAGTGATACGCTCTAATTAATACGATGCGCAAGCTCATTGAAGAGCAATTTGCGGGAAGAAAGCTTCCTCTTGTGATGGCACACCGCGGTGGAAGCGCGCAAGGCAAGGAGAACGCCCTGTCAACCGTACGAAACGCGCTCGCCATATATCCGGAAGCGATGATAGAGCTCGACGTCAGGAAAAGCAGGGATGGCGTACTATATTGCTACCATGGGGCCGAACCTTTTGGCGTGATCGCAGCAACGTTTTTCGGTCTTTTCTCTTTTTCTTTTATAGAGCGGATCTCGGGGAAGCATTCCACTCTTAAATCCATGTTCGATGCGATACCCGATAGCGTTATTTTTTATCTCGATCTTAAAGATACTTCCATAACCGCCGACGATCTCAGGCCTCTGGTTTCAGGAAGAAGAAACATTTGGATCGCACCGTTTTGGGGTGTAGCGCAGCTGAAGGCGCTTAGAGAAGGATTGGGAGACGGTTTTGCGTACTCCCTGAATCATATGGCCTTTTTTCCGCGCCACACCGCACGCGCGCTCAGAGGATATGCCGACCTCATTCAGCTCTGGCGATGGAACTGGAACCAAAAGACCGTCTCGGAGATCGAAAATGAAGGCATCATTTGTCACCTGGTTCATTGGTTCGTGTCCGAAGAAAAAGCGAGAGAATTGAGTCGTCTGTCCAAATATCAGGGAGAATTTATCGTATGCGAAGACATGAAAAAAGAACTCGCGCTTGAACAGCTTGAAGCGGTGCCGATATAAGCGCCGCGTATTCCGCAATTGTTATTTGGCCATCTTCCCGCCCTTCGCTTTGTTCGAGAGACGCGCCTTGCCTTTGTGTTCAAGTCGGCCCGCTCGGCCGCGGCGCTGCGCTTTCTCGCGATTTTCCATCTGCCTGAGTTTCGCTTCGTGACGGTGAAGCAATGTATCCACTTTGGTTGCCATGGGAGGAAGTATAAAGCGCGCGACTGGAAGAAACAGTGAAGAAGTGTTTCAGCGGATCCCGATCACTGTCGCAAAGCGTCTTTCCGGTTCTCCGATCCTCACCGATCTCCTGTGTGAAAAATATTTTCCCGAAGTCGCTGCCGTGTCGATATCGTCTATGTGAATGTGCCGGGCGCGCACCCCGGCAGCGAGGAGATCTTCGCGATTGTATCCGATCAGATCTATCTTTGCCTCTTCGGACGAAACTTTGTCGGTAAAACGCTTCCATCGGGAAGAGCGGGGGATGTCCGATATCTTCTTAACGTACGAGTTCTTATGCACGCCCGGCCCTATCCTGACGAGAAGCTCAGAAACATCCGTGCCGAATTCTTCTCTCATCCTCAGGACGACCTTGGACGCGAGATTTTCACGGCTTGATTTAAAGCTTAAATGAGCGAGCGCGACTGCACGCGTGCGAGGATCAAGATAGGCGATAGGCAGGCAATCGGCCGTAAAAAGAAAGAGAAACAGTCCTTTTTCGTCCGTTATGAATGCGTCCGCTTTGACCGCGTCTTCCGGGATTCGCATTCCTCTTCCTTTCTGTTTTACTCGCACCCTGCGGATACTATCTGCATCGTTTACCGACATGGCGACGCATTCGTCGAAACGTGCGCCGAGCGAACGAAGGAAGCGCATCCGATTAGCGCGCACTTCTTTCCTGGGACCGTATTTGAAGGACATATTCCCGAAAGATCGATCCGAATAGCCGTACACCAAACCAGCGGATGCGCGTAAGAGCGCATGCGATATGTCGTTTGTAGACACTAGCTTTTTCTATTCTTTTTTTTGACTTCGGCGAGCCCCTGGCGGATGCCCTCCTTTACATCCCGCTCGAACTCAAGAAGAAGTTCGGCGGCTTTGCGCAACTCCTGTCTTGCCTTTTCCCGGCTGGGCTTCGTTCCTTGCCATTTTTTTTCTGCCTCTTTAGCTAGCGAATCGGTCTTCTTTTTTAGCAAGTCGACATGCGCCGCTGCATTGACGACCGCATCACGTGCAGCTTTGACCGTGCTGGAACTTTTTCTTTGTTTCATAGCACAGAAGTATACGTCTGCTTAATACCATGTCAACCGGGAGCCGCGCGTCTTTCAAGGAGAAAGAACGATACCGCGCCGCTCACGAGCGCAAGAATCGTACAAAGAATGACGGCAAAATGGTAAGAGCCTCCGGCGCCGAATATTCCCAATATGGCGATGACGATAAGACCGGCCGTCCGGGAAATTGCATTGTTGATTCCGGAAGCGATACCTGACTCAGACGGAGGGACCGATCGCATCACGGTCACGGTGAGGGGGGTGACGAAGATAGTGAGACCCGTTCCGAAAAGAAGAATTCCCGGAAGAATAGCGAGGAAATAATTGGAATTCTGATTGATGCCGATGAGCATAAGCATGCCAAGACCCGCGAGTATCGGGCCGGCGGTCATGAACGCGCGGGCGCCGAAGCGTTCGGTAAGGGCGCCCATGCGTCCAGAAAAAAGAAGCAGCAAAAATGTTGACGGGATCAATGCGATGCCTGCAGCTGTCGAGGAATAATGAAGCGCTGTCTGCAGATAAATGACCAATGCGAAGAAAAAGCCTGCAAGCGCTCCATACATGGCGAAGGTCATAAGATTCGCTGCTGTAAAATTACGCGACCTGAAAAGCCGTAGATCGAGCATCGGATCTTTCGTCCGCGATTCATACCGGATGAATACCGCGAAAAGCGCAGCACCCACAAGAAGGGAAAATATGGCGGTCGGATTCCAGGCCCGGACGGGGCCTTCAATAAGGCCGTATGTCACGAAAAAAAGCATGAGAGCCGCCATCGTCCCGCCCGCATAATCTACCTGCCGCGCCTTCGGGTCTTTTGCTTCGATCACGTTTCGCCAGGCCAGTAACATGCATACCGCTACGAGCGGTACATTGATGAAAAAGATCCACCGCCACGATATATGATCGATGAGATAGCCGCCCAAAAAAGGCCCGATGACCATCGCGATCCCCGACCATGCCGCCCACCTGCCTATCGACACACTGCGTCGTACGGGATCGATATTCGTATTGATGATCGCGAGCCCTCCGGGGACCACCAGCGCTCCCGATACGCCCTGAATGAGGCGCATGAGAACAAGTGTGAGAGGGGTCGCGGCGAAACCGCACAATATCGACGTTAATCCGTAGCCCGCGAGTCCTGCGAGATATATTCTTTTTCGTCCGAAAATATCGCCAAGCGATCCGCCGATAATGATTAGGGCCGAGAGAGAAAGAAGGTATCCGTCGACTATCCATTGGAGATCGGAAAAATGCGCGCCCATTTCGCGCGATAGCGCCGGTAAGGCGAGGTTCACGACCGAACCGTCCAAGAGAACTATCCCACTGCCGAGAATAGTGGCGAGAAGAACCAAAAATTCCCGCCTTTTTTCCATACGGACAGTATACGTCCAGAAGAGATAAGCGCTCAGGCCGTCTTGTTGCGACTGTTTTGCATTTCTCCGTTCACCGTCGCCAGCATAAAGTGGCTTATGATGCACGGGACGAGGATCATATTCCCTCACGTATAGTTATGAAAGTTTTGTTATAGTTCGCGAATGCCGCATTTCAAGGCGATCTTCTGGGATAGCGACGGCACCCTGGTCGATACGGAATTTCTTTATTTTCAGAGCAGCAAAATGACCTTAGCCGAAGCGGGAATCTCTCTAAGCGAAAATTGGTATATAAATGAGACTCTGAAGAAAGGCACCAGTGTCTTTGAACTTGCCCGTCAGGCAGGCAAGGGAGAAAGCGACATCGCGCGCCTGAGACATCTGCGCAATACCGTATATCGCAAAAATCTTTTATCGAAGGTCACGATACTGGACGGCGTCGTAGAGACCCTTGAGGGGCTTTACGGCAAAGTGCTCATGGCCGTCGTAACGAGCGCTATTCCCGACGAGTTCGATCTCATTATGCAAAAAACCGGACTTCGGAAATATTTCGATTTCGTATTGACGAGTGGAGACGTCTCTCGCGTCAAACCCGATCCTGAGCCCTATCTCACGGCCTGGAAAATGAGCGGGTTTAAAAAAGAAGAATGCTTGGCAGTTGAAGATACTGAAAGGGGAGTGGTGGCCGCGAAAGCGGCGGGACTCGTCTGCTTTGCCTGTCCGCAAAAACTGACGCGGACGAACGACTTTTCTGCCGCGGACAGGACTATTGCGAACGTACGGGAGATCCTGAACTATTTTCCATCCCTTCATTGATTCATCAAAATCTTTTCTATATACTGCGTTCATGAAAGCGCTCGGATGGGTCATCGCGGTTCTTGTCGTGATCGCAGCTGCGATACTGATCACGAACGCCCGAAGCGTTCCCTCTTCCGAACAAACGAACGTAACGACGGTTGTTCCCTCCGGGACGCCCGTGTCCCACCCGCAAAGCGTCAGCACCAGCACTTCTCCGTCTCCTGCTGCGACAAAGCCGGCAATAACGAAATTAAGTCCCGAGAGCGGCAAAGCCGGAACAACAATCGTGATAACCGGTGCGGGATTCGACCCGGCGTCAAACATGATCTTGTTCGGTACGGGAAACGGCAGGACGCATCCGGACGGTTCGCCCGACAACAGGATAGCCGATACGGCTTCAAAGGACGGAACGACCCTTACTTTTACGGTGCCTTCTTCGGGTCCGAGCGGAATACTTTGCGATGCGAAAAACAACTGTATCGCCATAGCCGCGCTTCTTCTCCAGCCGGGGACATATCCGGTGCAGGTGACGAATGGGAACGGGACGAGCAATACAGTCGAATTCACGCTCACGAAATAAGCCTGATTTATGATATAGTCAGAGCCGTTAGCATGCGCGGTTATTAATTTTTTATTGCATGATTTTTTCACTGATATTAGGAATACTTCTAGGGGCAGTGTCTGTCATATTCATACTGCAGAACACCGCCTTCGTTACCGTGACGTTCCTCACTTCGCATCTTCAGGGTTCTTTGGCGCTCATACTTTTCCTCGCGTTGACGGCGGGCGCTTTGATCACGCTTCTTATCCTTCTGCCGAGTTTCGTAAAGGATGTCTTCGCGCTTTCCGAAGCGCGCAAGCAAAAAAAAGCCCTTGAAGAGGAATTAGCCGCCACGAAAAAGGCGCTTTTTGAAGCTAAAAATACTCCCCAGACTCCGAGCTAGAGAGGGGATGGGTTTTGAGACGCTCGATTTCCAGCAGAAGATTTTCGTATCCTTCGGTCGTCAGATGCCAGGTGCCCTTGCGGAATGGGTTATCGAGATCGTCTACGACGATGATAAGGGTGAACACCAGAAGGCCGATGGAAGCCGTGAAGATGTAGTCCACATAGAGGTTGTTCACTCCTATAAAGAGGGACAGAATGATAAGCAATATATCGGTGAATACGACGATGCGTTTCAATATCCCCGGCATATGCTGATTGCTGTAATTAAGCCGGCGATTCCGGGCTTGTACGAGGTTCGTGAAGGCGTTTCGAAGCTGCACGCCGAGGTTCTCCATGGATAGGGACATTGAAGCGAGCAAGCTTCGCAGTTTATCGAGTTCCGCGTCTATTTCGGGACTCCTGGTTCTTACCTCGCCTTTATTCCATCCTTCGACCAAAAGCCGGAGGTACGTTTCGAGATGGCTCTTCGCTTTTTCAGAGAGCGAAGGCTCGGCATAGGCGCTCCATTTCCACATCTCTCTGGTGGCGTCTATCTCCGTTTGTACCGCTTCAGAGAGGTTGGTCCATATTTCCCATTCCCGTTGGATGACGAAAGCGACAATAAGACCGAAAATGATGCCGTCAACGGAATAAAAGCCCGCGAGCCCGTTCTGGATGGACCGAACCAGCGTCGCTTCGAACTTTTCATGAATGAACCAAAAAGCGACGGAAAAAGGTATGAGAAAAAGGAGGATTCGCCGCACTATATCAACCATATAGGTTTTATAACACGGATATACTGTATGAATGGAAGAAGCAGAATTCAAGGAGAAGCTCAATATCGAACAGTACCGGGTGATGCGTAAAGGAGAAAGCGAGAATCCATTTTCTGGGAAGTATTGGGATCATTTTGAAAAAGGGGAGTATGATTGCGTCGCCTGCGGAAACCGGCTCTTTGCTTCGAAAGATAAGCTCGCCGTTGAAAACGGCTGGCCGACATTCCGGAAGCCGATCGGTCCTAATGCGGTATTGTCCGACGAAGTATCGTCACGAGAAGAGAAGGTTCTCTGCGCTCGCTGCCGGAGTTTCGTAGGCCGCCGGGTCGACGGCAAATACCGCATCTATTCTGCAGCACTTCGTTTTAAAGAACATGATCTTCTCGGAACGCTAGAGGACGTGAAGGACAAGGTACAAGACACGAGCGACGCTCTGGATCAGCTCAGTTCGAATGATCAAAACGCTTCGAGTTCAGGCATATTTTCTACCATAAGCACGTACGCACAATTTTTAGGGGGAAGTGTCGTGGGAATACTAGTAGGGGCCGCCGCGGCATTTCTGATCTGTCATGCGACCTGCACTGCGCCTCTTTCGAACATTGTTCCTTCCGTGCCTCTTGCCGGAAGTAGTACGCCGTCTTCAAATATCACTTCTCCGAAAAGACATACTTTAAGCACTTCGCCGCGACCTATAAGCACTTCTTCTGCCGCACTGCCTTCAGGACAAGGCACTCCTTCAAGTTCAACTTCTACCGCCTCGGCTTCCTCCACTCCTTCGGGTACGCCAGTTTCGGCAACGGGTATATAAAAACGCCGCTCGTAGAGCGGCGCTATTTTATGCAATTAAGGATTTTGATTTGGGTACCTGGCGGGAAATATTTGACGCGGAATTCCGGTTATCATTTCTATTACTCCTTTGACCGAGGCTACTCCGCCTGTCGCTAAAAATAGGGCTCCAATAAGTTTGACGGTTAATGTTCCAACTTCGCTTTCTGCTTGGCCAGTTCTAAACAAATCTTCGCCCAGCCACGCCACTCCAAGTCCAATAGTAGTTTCAGCTGCTCCTACCGCTCTTGTTAAAGTTTCGCGTGAATTTATACCCATAGGTTGATATCATATCATAGAGAAGTAGCACTGTCAAGTGCTGTCTTACACCTGAGTTTAGGCAGAGGTGCCACGGTTCGTCGCTTCGTATTGTATTATCCGTTTATGTTCATGCATATTGTTCGAGCCCTTGATTACGGATTCCGAGGCGTCCGCATAGCATTCCGAGAAGAGAAAATATTTAAGATAGAACTTTTCGGTGCGATACTGGCGATACTGCTCGGGATTTATTTTCGTTTTACGTTGCTCGAGTACTGCATCCTCGTTCTTGCA
>JAFAQP010000034.1 GCA_019246385.1 Patescibacteria group bacterium
TTTTCGGTTTCGTTCGATTCGCCCGCAAGCAAAATTCCTTTTCGATCTGCGAGAAGCGCGCGGACTATTTCTTTCCGATCCATAAAGCGACCAGTATACGCGATTATCAAAAAAGCGGTACGTTACGCTTTCCGCATGTACGCGCAAAACGCCGACACGAAAAGAGTGCCAATCACGGTGGCGAGCCACGCGAGCAACACTTCATCCATGAGCGCGCTTTCCCGCTCTTCAGCGAGCCTGAGAGAGCGTCCGACCGCGACGAACATTCCATTTTTTGCATGCACGACAACCAGGGCCGCTCTCACCCCGAGATGAGGCTGCCAGGTAACCCGGGTCTCGCTTCCTGCGGGGGTTGCATATCCCTTTTGAAGGCTCCAGGTGCCCTCATCCAGAAGACCGGGAGGAAGTGCCGGAGGTTCTCCATGCAGGCGAGCGTCGCCCAGAATAAGCCCGCCGTCAGGTCCGAAAACCATTATGAAGGGAGAAAGGCTTTGAGATATCTCTATAGAAGTGTCCGGAACCACAGAAATCGGGGTTTTACCCTCTGAAAGCGCTACGGCTGCATCCTCAGCGATCTGTATTTGAGGATCGTTCGCTCCCTGCCGCAGATCCTGCTGAACGGCAAGCGCTACCAGCCCCGATAGACCGGTTACAGCAAAAGCCAGAGGAAGAAAGAGCAGAACCGTCCGGTGAGCGAGCGTTTTTAGAGGCATTATTATATTGAACTATGGTTGCCCTTCCGTGGTTCCTCTTTCCCTGTAGCGGCTCGATTTGAAGCGGTCAGGTTCATACGCATCCATATATATATAAGGTATGCCGCTATCCCTAAGCTCATATTCAATGTTCTGCTGATCGTACCCTAAAAAGACGATATCGGGAGCTTCGGATTCTAAAATATTCCAAGAACCAGATACCTCGTCCCCTGGTCGCACGACATACGAGGCGTCGAAGGCTTGGATGGCTTCGATGCGCTCGGCAAGCGGTTGCGTCGGCATCCGACCCTTGAGGTCAACCGTCGTCTCATCAGTCGCTACGACGACCGCCAGCTCTTTGCACAAGCGCGCCGCCCTTTCGAGAAAATGCCGATGTCCTTCATGCAGGCCATCGAATACCCCGAATACCATTCCCTTCTGCGGTTTCTTTTTCACGGTTCACAAAATCGGTTCGAGGTGAGTTTTTCTTCCGAGAAACGCTCCGAGCGTATAGCGGTCGTATCCATGGGCGATCATCGCGAGATTAAGGCCGATGAGGACAAGGTGCGGCCAGATGACCTCGCCGAAATACCATAGCGACAGCGAAAGAAAGGCGAGGAAAAATATTGCCGCGAAACGGATTTCGAAGCCGATGATGAAGAATAGGCCGATGAGCGATTCGATCAGAAAAGCTCCGAGAACGATGAATAAGGGATCAAAATGAAAAAAGAAATTCGCGAGATGGTAATCGTTCACAGTATCAAGCGCCAGGTTGCTGTGGAGGAATTTCGCATAAAAGGAAGCGAAAAATATAGCGACACCGAAACATACCCGCACGATGAGGAATGCATAGGGTTCGAGAAAGGAAGGAGTGCGGGCGGATGCGGCTCCCTTCTGTATCCAACGATCGACGGAGAATGCGCCAGAGCCGAGTAAAAGCATCACAAGTATCTCTCCGAGATAGTTGAGATACGTGAACATATATCCGCCGAACTCGAAGACTGCTGCGCCAAAAACAATGAGTGCCACAACTGCGGCCACCCGGGCGAAAAGACCTAAAAGAAAACAGCCGCCGAGGCAATACAAAACAACGGTAAGCAGAGCGGAATTTCCTCCAAAAGAACTAAACGGAAGCTCGGGTCCGAATAGCGCCTGGTAGTGCGCGCAGGCGATGAAACAGCCTCCGACCGTAATGCGCGCGACTAAAGGCGCATAGCGTTTTATTGCCTTTAGAAAAAAATCAAAGGCCTGCTCGCATGCACGGCTGACCGATATAAGGAATATCGCCGCAATTATGAGTATTGCCGCCACACTCCAGCTGAGAAAATCCCCGAGATGTGCGGGTATGGAGGAAAAGGGATTAGGTGATGGAGTTGCGATATCTTGCGCCACAGTCGATTTTGGTAGGACATACACCTCGTGAGCTGAAACAGGATATGGAAGCCAGGTAAAGGTGCTGAGCCCGGCGACACGGCCAAGAATAGTCCGGAGTGTCCGCATTTCACGAGTGT
>JAFAQP010000012.1 GCA_019246385.1 Patescibacteria group bacterium
TCATACGTTCGTTGAATTCGGTCAGGCAGTATGGACGAAAATGGCGGTTCAGCAAGATCCGGTACGCGTTATTTCCCAGTCACTTGATCAGAGCGGGCTCCGGCTTTCGGCGCGCATACGGAATATATCGGTCCGTCCCGTCCCCGCTGCTGTCATAACCGCTCTGCTGTATGACGCCAACGGAAATCTCGTCAACGCATCGCAGACGACTGTATCCGAGCTTCTTCCCGAAGGGGAAAAGGATATCGTATTCACCTGGCAGGAACCGTTCTCAGAACCAGTCGTCCGCGCGGAAATAACGCCGAGAGTACAATGAGCCGATGCGTTTTCTAAGAAATACAGACTGGCTCATGCTGGGAAGCGCGATATTGGTGTCGCTTGCTGGGCTCATATCCATGTACAGTTTCGGGGGTAAAAGCGCATTCGCCGAACATCAGCTCATCTGGCTTTCGCTCGGTATTATTCTTTTTTTCTTCCTAAGCGGCATCGATTTCCACTTCCTGCGGAGAACCGGAGTGGTCGTGGCCATATACGCTTTCTCCGTTCTTTTCTTGCTCCTTCTTTTCGTAATCGGTTCGAAATTTAACGGTGCGCGCGGATGGTTCAACGTGGGGGCATTCGCCATACAGCCGGTAGATATCGCTGAATTGTCGCTCATTCTCGTCCTCGCTAAATATTTTTCGCGCCGCCATATCGAAATAGCGCACTTCAGGCACATTATCGTTTCGGGAGCATATATGTTCTTCGTATTCGTTCTTCTTTTTCTGCAGCCGGATTTCGGGTCTGCCGTGATCATCGCGTTTCTCTGGGTAGCGGTGGTGCTTATCGCTGGCATTCCCCTGAGGCGCCTCGCGCTTCTTATAGGATTGGGGGCCGCCGCCGCCGCGCTTTTATGGGTTTTCGCCTTCGCACCGTACCAAAAAGCTCGCATCCTGACCTTTCTGCATCCGTTGGCCGATATTTCTGGTGCCGGCTATAACGCATTCCAGTCGACGGTCGCCGTTGGTTCCGGAGGCATATTCGGAAAAGGCATCGGATACGGCACGCAGTCGCGCCTGCAATTTTTACCGGAACACGAAACCGATTTCATATTCGCGTCTTTTGCGGAGGAATGGGGACTCATCGGCACTCTCATTCTCTTTTCGATATACGGAGTATTGTTATACCGGCTTATCCAGAACGGGCGGCAGGGCGCGACGAACTTCGAAGTTTTGTTTGCGCTTGGGGCGGCCGCATTATTCCTTATTCACGCGATAATAAACATCGGCATGAACGTGGGACTTCTGCCTGTTACCGGGGTCACGCTTCCTTTCATGAGCTACGGCGGCTCCCATATCGTTACCAGTTACGCCATGCTCGGGATAGTGAATGCGATGCGGAAATACGGGCACGCAGGCCAGGAACGGGGACGGCAGGAACTCGCGGGCCTGAGCTTATCTTGAGCGTACTAGCTTTCATAGATCTCGATTGTCTTTCTTACCATTTCGGGAAGCGAAAAACTCTTTTCTACCTTTTCTTTCAAATTGTTGCCGTAACGGGCGCGCGTTACCGGGTTTTCTATAAGTTCCTCAAGGGCATTCTTGAGCGCGCTCACGTCGTTCGCAGGGACCAAGAGGCCGGAAAGCTGATCTTCGATTATTTCGGGAATGCCGCCGACTATGGAGGCGACAACGGGTCTTTCAGCATACCCCGCTTCTAAAAGAACATATGGCAGGCCTTCTTTCCGGGAAGAAAGAACGAAAATATCGAAGGCTTTAAGGAGTGATGCGGCATTGTCGACAAAGCCCAAAAAGCGAACCCGGCTTTCT
Organism: Patescibacteria group bacterium; assembly: GCA_019246385.1. GTDB lineage: Bacteria > Patescibacteriota > Minisyncoccia > Phycocordibacterales > Phycocordibacteraceae > Phycocordibacter. Next base: position 1,809 of record JAFAQP010000012.1, read on the forward strand.
ATCGCAAGCTCGCGCGCCAAAGCCTCGAGCCTCCCGCGTTCCTCTCCCGCTCCTATGATAACGAGGCCGCCCTCTTTAGTTCCTGCGAAAGCGTGAAGGAGTGTATCGATGCCTTTATTCCGATGCAGTTCGGCAATCGTGCCAATCAGGAGACCCAGATCGTTTTCTGTCGCAGGGCCGATAACCTGCTTCGCTTCTTCTCTTGAAAAAAAAACCGGGAGGACGAGACCGTTGTGGACGGTTTGCGTGTGGAGGCCGAGAGGGGAGTGCATCTCGTCGAATTCTGAAACGGTGATGACGCGCCTCGCGAAGATCATCGTCGCAAGCGACGCCATAAAGCGAAAGAACTTCGCTCGCGAAGAAACAGGCTCGTTGAATGCCCAACCATGCACGGTATATACGACCATGCGAATGCGGGCGATTCGGGCAGCCAGCGCTCCCAATCCGCCGGCTTTTGATGAATTCACATGTACAATGTCCGGCTTTTCTTTTTTGAGTATGGCAAGCAGTTCAAAAAAAGCCGCTATATCTTTATGCGTCCGTATGTCGCGTGCCAGAGAAGGAGCAGAAATGTTCCGAATGCCTTCAGCGCGAAGCTTTTCTCCCAAGGGGCCTTCGCCGCCTCCCAAAAGGACGACGACCTGGTAACGCTCTTTGAGCTCTTTCGCAAGATCGAAAACGTAGCGGCCGGCGCCTCCCCAGCTGGGCTTCGTGATCACAAAAAGCAGTTTCTTCTTCATATGCTATGAAACAGAGAGGACGCTTCCATGGTATCAAGAAGCGCCACTTTATCATCGGGCGGCTATCGTGTAGTATCAAAAAAATGCCGGCCAGCTTTCGACGCGAAGCTTTCGCGCTTTTTGCGGGAGATATCTTTTTTTTAGTTCTCGCCTTATGGGCCACTCTCCTCATCCGCTACGCGGCTTTTCCGAAACCCGCGATTTTTTACCAACACCTCGTTCCGTTCTCGCTTCTTTTCCTTCTTTCGGCGATGGTGTTTCTGATAGCAGGCCTCTATGAGAAGCACACGCTTCTGGTCACTTCGAGACTGCCGGAAACCGTATTCTATGCGCAGATAGCGAACGTCATTGTCGGCGCGCTTTTTTTCTTTCTTATTCCTTATTTCGGAATCCAGCCGAAAACGAACCTTTTCATCTATCTCATCCTTTCGACTTGTCTGGTTTCCGCCTGGCGCATGTATCTCTTTCCGCGCCTCTCGGTGTCGGCTCCTGAACCCGCACTGCTCGTCGGTCCAGAAAGCGTTTCGGCGGAGATACTGCGGGAGATCAACGGAAATACGCGCTACGATATCCGCTTCACCACGACACTCGGAATCGAAAAGAGAACTTCCGAAGAAATCCGCGCCGCGCTTCTCCATGCGATCGCGGTAGAAAAAATATCGGCTATTGTCCTGCCGTTTCCGCTCTTGCATGAGCGCGGCGTGAGGACGGACGCCGATACGCTTATCCTCTCCGGCGTGAAATTCATCGATCTTGAAGGCTTATACGAACACCTATTCGACCGTACAGCGCTTCCGCTCCTTGATGAAACCTGGTTTTTAGAAGCGCATACCAATGCTCCTGCTCGGATTTATGACATAGCGAAGCGCCTGACGGATATTTTTTTCTCTTTTTTAGCGCTAGTCATCCTTTCTCCCGTACTGCTCTTGGTCTGGCTCGCACTCATGCTTCAAGGAGGGAATCCTCTGATCTTTCAAAAGCGTGTCGGAAAAAACAACCGCCGGATTTCCATATACAAATTCCGTTCCATGCTCTTTGATGACGGTGAAGATCCGGATAAAAAAAGAACGAACCGCATTACCCGGCTGGGGAGTTTTCTGCGGAAAACCCAGATAGACGAATTTCCCCAATTCTTCAATGTCCTTCGCGGCGATCTTTCCCTTATCGGGCCACGGCCCGAGATACCGCATTTTGCCGAAGAGTATGAACGCCGCATCCCGTACTATGGTGCGCGGCATCTCATACAGCCCGGTATCTCGGGTCTTGCCCAAATAAAGCATGCGTCTCCGCCGAAATTCAGCCTTGATGTGGGGGCTACCGAAGAGAAACTTTCTTATGACCTGTATTATCTCAAGCATCGTTCATTCCTTCTCGATATGGAGATAACGTTCCGCACTATTCATATTCTTCTTTCCTGGGCAAGCCGGTAGAAACGTCGCCGGCGTTTCCGGAGTAAAGTGTTCGTCGGCGGCGCGCAAGGTTTGTGAGGCCATGCCAAAACAGGTACACTAGCTTTTTATGGACGGAGCACAAAAGGTGGTAGTAACCGGGGGTGCCGGATTCATTGGATCTCATATAGCGGACGCTCTCCTTGCGCGGGGATATGAGGTCCATGTCATCGATAATCTGGCGGGGGGTAAGCGCCAAAATGTTCCAGAAAAGGCTGTTTTTCACGAAATCGATATTCTGGACACCGCACTCATTACGCCCATACTTTCCGGTGCCCGCGCGGTATTCCATGAAGCGGCTCTTCCGCGGGTACAATTTTCCATCGATAAACCCCTCGATGCCCACCGAGCGAACGTTGATGGAACCCTTTCAGTTCTTGTCGCAGCACGTGAAGGCGGGGCGGGCCGCGTTATCTATGCCGCTTCAGCTTCGGCATACGGTAATCAGGAGATGCTCCCAATGAAAGAAACCATGCGTCCGTCGCCGGTAAATCCCTACGGACTGCATAAATACATCGGGGAAATGTATATGGAGATGTTCTCTCGGGTCTACGGCCTGCCGACCGTCTCGTTACGGTATTTCAACGTGTATGGGCCGCGCATGGACGCCGAAGGGCCTTACGGCCTTGCGATCGCGAGATTTATGAAGTTGTACGCGAACGGCGAAAAGTTGACCATTGTAGGCGACGGCACTCAGACGCGCGATTTCACACACGTGCGGGATGTCGTGGCCGCTAATCTTCTCGCCATGGAAAAAGAGAACATCGGTGCGGGAGAGATAATCAATATCGGAGCGGGGCGGAATATTTCCGTCAATTACCTGGCCGACCTTGTCGATCCTGGCAAGGAGCGCTCAATGCTTCCGCCGCGCATCGAAGCGCATGATTCGCGCGCTGACACGTCGCGGGCGAAGGCACTCCTTGGATGGGAACCTCAGGTAATGATAGAAGAGGGTATAGCCGAGTTGAAGAGTGCGCTGGCATGATCATTGACGGAAAAGCCCTTGCGAAGGAACGCAGCGAAGAAATCATGGAAGCCCGGGGCGCATACGGCGCGCTTTCCTTGGGAGTTGTTATCGCGACCGAAAGCGCGGTAACGCAATCCTATATCGGCATAAAAAAGCGCGCTGCCGCGCGACTTGATATTTCTGTCAGCGAATATCGGCTGCCCGAGAGCGCGGGTACCGACGAGATCGTAGGGGAAGTCAAAAAAGCAGGAACCGCCGGACACGATGGCATCATTCTTCAGCTGCCGCTCCCGTCTTCAGCGGACGTGGAAGCGGCAAAGAACGCCATACCGAAGGATGTTGATGTCGACGTACTTTCGGATTCCGCTTTCTCGGCATTTGAGAAGAACGCATTTCCAGCACTACCCCAGGTTCCTGCAGCCATGTGGTACATCCTGAAGCGACACGGGATTGAAATCGCAGGGAAGGAGGTGGTCATCATAGGAAAGGGCAGGCTTGTCGGGAAGCCAGCAATGGTCCTCTTTGAACGACTGGGAGGCACGGTTACCGCTCTTGAGAAAGGGGACAGCCTGGAGCCGACGAAAAAAGCGGATATCCTTATTTCCGGCGCAGGTGTTCCTTCACTTATAACGCCGGACATGATCAAGGACGGCGTCGTTATAGTTGACGGTGGGACGAGTGAATCGGGCGGCGTCGTGGTAGGCGACGCTCATCCTGCGTGCAGCCAAAAAGCCTCTCTCTTTACGCCGGTGCCGGGAGGCGTTGGTCCGATAGCGGTTGTTGAGATCTTCGCGAACCTGGTCTCGCTTAAAGCGAAACGCGCATGAGAAAGGGAAGCGCGATATTCTTCGACTTCGATGGCACTATTGTCGATTCGGAAAGGATAATCGGCGCATTTATGAAAAAAACTTTCGCGCACTTTGGGGTTGCATATCCTTCGCTCAATCTTGGTTCCCGCGGCCTTCCGGAGGCCATACGGGCAGCGACTCCCGAGGCGACGCCGCCTCAGCAAGCGGAAATGATCGAATACGCAAAAGCCCGGTCACTTGAAACGCTTTCCGATATTGGTCTTATCGAGGGAGCATATGAGACCCTCGCTCTTTTAACGAAAGACTATCGGCTCGCGATGGTGACGTCTCGCGGCCGCAGTACGACGGAGATGCTGCTTGAACGCCATACGCTCGGAAAATTTTTCGAGATCGTCGTCACCCGCGACGAAGTGTCTGCTTCGAAACCCGATCCCGAAGGAATCCTGCTAGCCCTCAATTCGTTACGCGTGCCAGCAGGAAGCGCGGTATACGTGGGGGATGCACCGGCCGATATCCAGGCTGCACAGGCGGCCTGTGTCCACTCCATTCTTATTTCAAAGGGAACGGAAGATTACGGCGCCGACGACCGGATCGAAGTCATCGCTCAGCTTCCCGCTCTCCTTCAGCGCCTCAAGCTTCGCTAGAACGGGGAGGCGAGCTATGGCATACTACCGACCATGCTAGGAACGCGCATCGCGGCTCTCGTTCTCCTTGGTGTCGGTGCAGCGATCGGATGGTTCGTTGTTCACTCAGAACAGGCTCACAGCAAATACGCGTTTCGGTACGGACTTGATCTTGCCGGCGGCACGCACTTGGTCTACAAGGCGGATGTTTCAAGGCTCGATCCAGGGGATGTTTCCGCTTCCATGCAATCCTTGCGCGACGTCATAGAACGACGCGTGAACATTTTCGGCGTTTCCGAGCCCGTCGTTCAGATTGAACGAGGCGGGATAACGGGGCAGGGAGAAGAGCGTCTGATAGTCGAATTGCCCGGCATAACGAACCTTTCAGACGCAGTCAAAGCCATCGGTTCGACACCGGTTCTGGATTTTCGCCTTGCCCAAACCGTCGGTACGACGACGACGTATGTTCCTACTGGATTAACGGGAGCATACCTTACGCATGCTTCTCTCGATTTTTCTTCCGGTCGTGCGGGCACGCTTTCGAACCAGCCTATCATTGATCTTCAATTCAATAGCGAGGGCGCGCAGCGCTTCAATGATATAACCTCGAAGCATGTTGGTACTCAGCTCGGCATCTTTCTTGATAATGAGCTCATCTCTTCGCCCGTCATCCAGGAAGCAATTCCCAACGGGCAAGCCACGATTACCGGCTCGTTCACGCCGCAGGAAGCCGCCGATTTGGTGCGAAATCTCAATTTTGGCGCTTTGCCCGTGCCTATTTCTTTGGAATCGTCCCAATCTGTAGGTGCATCGCTTGGCGCACAGGCGCTTCAGGAAAGCGTTATCGCCGGCTTATGGGGTTTTGTTCTAGTCGCGCTTTTCCTTCTTTTCTGGTACCGCTTGCCGGGGTTAATCGCGGTCGTTGCCCTGTGCATTTATGTCGCGCTTTCGTTGGCCATATTCAAGCTCATTCCCGTAACGCTTACGGTCGCCGGACTTGCCGGCTTCATACTTTCGATAGGCATGGCGGTCGACGCCAACATACTTATATTTGAGCGGACGAAAGAGGAGCTCAGAAGCGGTAAGCCGCTTCAAGAAGCGATACACGAAGGCTTTAGGCGCGCGTGGACGTCCATACGCGATTCCAATTTTTCATCAATCCTGACCGGTGTCATATTGTATTTTCTCGGCGGCACGGCGGTCATCAAGGGGTTCGCGCTCGTGTTCGTGATTGGTGTCTTGGTATCCATGTTTACCGCGGTAACTCTTACGCGCACGTTCCTCATCGCTTTAGGATTCGGCGAAGGCTCCAAGGCTGCCCGGTTTTTATTCGGGACCGGCATCAAATAATATGTGGATCATAGCGCACAGGAAGGGTTTTTATGTCTTCACCGGCATCGTCGTCGTAGCGGCTTTGGCATCGCTCTTTCTCTGGGGACTCAAGTTTGGCATTGATTTTACCGGCGGCTCTTTGCTTGAAGTCGCCTACACGGAAAGCGTCCCCACGGTTTCAGACGTGAATACTGCGCTCTCGACCGCCGGCATTGCTGACGCCTCTGTACGTCCGACCGGCGAAAAAGGCTACATTATACGAACGCCGTTTCTCACCCCCGACCGGTATAATTCTGTGAAGGCTGCGCTCTCCGAAGGCGGGAAGACGCCGTTCGAAGAAAAACAGTATTCATCCATAGGCCCTACCATAGGCTCGGAACTGAAGACACGAGCCATATGGGCGATCGCGCTTGTTCTTGTCGCTATAGCGCTTTTTATCGCTTTCGCTTTCCGCAAGGTTTCGAAGCCAGTATCGAGCTGGAAATACGGCCTGGTAGTGCTTCTGGCGCTCGCGCACGATGTCATCGTGCCGGTTGGAGCCTTTGCCATCCTTGGACATTTCTTCGGCGCGGAAGTGGATACGCTCTTTGTTACTGCGCTTCTCGTCATACTGGGCTTCTCGGTTCATGACTCCATAGTCGTCTTCGACCGCGTGCGCGAAAACCTCCGAAAGAATCAAGAAAATAATAATGCGAAAGAGCTCTTCGAAGAGACGGTAGGGAAGTCCGTTTCGCAAACCATAGCCCGCTCCATCAACACTTCTTTGACGGTCGTTATTGTTCTTCTCGTTCTGTTCTTTATCGGTCCCGCGTCTGCGCATTATTTCGTCTTAACTCTTCTCATCGGCATTATTGCCGGAACATATTCCTCCATTTTTCTCGGTTCGCCACTTTTGGTGACGCTTGCCGCAAAGCAGAAGCCCAAAGATTCCTCAAAATCGGAAAAAAAAGCTAAGAAGAGATAAAGCTTCCTTCGAAATCCTCTTCGTCGAGCGCTTTCGCCACTTCGCCGAGATTTTGCCCGTTCACTATCGCAACGGAAAGACCATTTTCATGGGCGAGTTTTGCAGCCGTCGGGTCGAAAGGCGTTGAAAGTCCCGGCGTCCACTCGGCGGGGATATACGAGAGATATTCTTCCCAGGTCAGGCGGGGAAGCGCTTTCGCATCCTTATCTTTCCTAGGGTCAGCGGTATAGACATATGTCGTATTTGAAACGTTCACGATATGCTTTGCGCCGAACATGTTTGCCAGCAGAACCGCGTCATAGTCTGTCGAGTGTCCCGGCACTTCGCCGCCGCCTATCAAGATCGCTTCATCAAAAGAGGGCTTTGTTCCGTATTCCGTTATGACCTCTTGATGCGCGAGATCGCCGAACGCCAAACGAAGAAACTGCCCGTTGAAGTGCGTCGTGTAGATACCCATCCAGTCATTCTCCTCGTCAGTAATGTTCCGTACTTTCTTAAGCGCTTCTTGATAGTTGCGGCAAGTCTTTCCGCCACCTGTCACGATGATGAATCGGCGCCCTTTCTTTACCCGCTCAGTAATGAGGCTCACGAACGCTTTTACGAACACCGGATCCGGAAGATCCGGCGCGAGCATGGAACCGCCGAGGGAAACAATCGCGATATTTTTCCGATTTTCTTCCATGGTTTTGCTTACTATACCGGAAAAGCAGATAGGTATGGGTCTTGACAATTATTTTTAATATGATAATGTGTTCTTTGCCTTAAGCGAGAAAGAAACTATGAAACTCAATAAGGATGGCCTTGTATTAGTTGGTCTTGCAGGTATTGCAGCAACGGCTGTAGGCTACGCAGGTTATTCACAAAATCACGAGGTGATTAATAAGTGGGTGGCAACTAATATATCTCATACGATTAGAACAGAACGAACCGACAAAGCGCGCGGTCAACTTGCCCGCGCCACTGCTCGCCCCGAAGTTCAACTCACAGCTGCTCCACAATCTCCGCTGCCTGAGCGAACGGCAGCACCGACGACAGGGGAAACTGCAGCTCCTGTTGTCAGTGAGACACAGACGCCGACAACGAACGAAACACCGAAAGTCAATGACGATTCATGCCCGGCGATAGACGAGAGGGATTCTACGCCTCGTGAGCGCATGGTGCGCGCTGCCACTCTCGTACGGAAAGCTCTTGAGGTAGTGAAGCAGACAAACAATCCTGACTCGCCGGTTCTCCTTGCGATTCCGGGAGCCGAAGGCTGCACATCCGAAGAAATCACGGCTGCCATCGCCCTTATAAACGTTAATCGGGACGCCACGGACGATACGGTCAAAAAGGCGACGGCATTGCTTGTTGGGACGCGAAATGCGCGATTGATCGTAGAGCGGAAATTAACCGGCGGAGGAGAGGCATCGCTCACCAGTAATTCGACCCAGCAAGGTCAGCAAGAAGCAGTGCCAACCGGAATTCACGAAGACGGTGTGGTCATATATGCTTCGCCCCGGCCCGCGTTCAATGACATGGTTAGTCCGGCGCCGACTACCAACCCAAGCACCACATAAGAAGCTTGAAATATAGTGATTCAGGAAGTAATTCCTGGGAGCATTGTTTGATATCCCCACTGTGCTTGACCTTTGGGAAGAAGAGGAGTAAGATGCTAAACGCGCGCTTATGGTGCGCGGCTTTGGCACACTAATATGGAACCTACTCACTAGAATCTAGCGAATAGCAAAACCATTGTGTGGTGCCGGAGCAAAGCTCCGGCTTTTCTTTACCCGGACGCGCTCCTTGAAAATCGAATAGTACAATCATGTACAAATCACAAAAAAACCAGATACGTACAGGCAGCTTAGGAGCGGCCGGTACGTAGAAAAACATAACCAAGAGCTAATATCTGAAGAAAGAATCTTCTTTTTCTTCTGTTCCGTTTATCGAATCTCGTGCCCTTCAATTGGAGGCATGAGGTTCTTACTGAGAGTTTGATCCTAGCTCAGGGTGAATGCTGGCGGCGTGGATAGGGCATGCAAGTCGAATGGGTTTAGACCCATGGCAGACGAGGTCAGTAACACGTAGGAACATACCCCGAAGTCTGGCATATTCCATCGAAAGATGGCGCAATTCCAGATGGTCTCTAAGGAGTAAAGAAGCAATTCGCTTCGGGAGTGGCCTGCGCAGTATCAGCTAGTTGGTAGGGTAACGGCCTACCAAGGCTATGACGCTTAGGGGAGCTGAGAGGCTGACCCCCACCGATGGAACTGAGACACGGTCCTTACTCCTACGGGAGGCTGCAGTCGAGAATATTTCGCAATGGACGAAAGTCTGACGGAGCGACGCCGCGTGATGGATGAAGTCCTTCGGGACGTAAACATCTTTTATGAGGGATGACATTTCGACAGTACCTCATGAATAAGGGGCTCCTAACTCTGTGCCAGCAGGAGCGGTAATACAGAGGCCCCAAGCATTACCCGGAATTACTGGGCGTAAAGGGTGCGTAGGTGGCGCCATTAGTCCTCTTTTAAATCTTCAGGGCTCAACCCTGAAGCTCGAGGGGAAACGGTGGTGCTCGAGGATGTACGAGGTACGTAGAACTCTAGGTGTAGGGGTGAAATCCGTTGATATCTAGGGGAATACCGAATGCGAAGGCAGCGTACTGGGACATTCCTGACACTGAGGCACGAAAGCGTGGGTAGCGAAAAGGATTAGATACCCTTGTAGTCCACGCCCTAAACCATGTTCTCTAGCTATGAGGAGTATCGACCCTCTTCGTGGCGTAGCTAACGCGTTAAGAGAACCGCCTGGGTAGTACGGTCGCAAGACTAAAACTCAAAGGAATAGACGGGAATTCGCACAAGCGGTGGATCATGTGGCTTAATTCGTCGGTAAGCGAAGAACCTTACCAAGGTTAGAAATCTATCTGCACGGCTCTCGAAAGAGAGTCAGCCTTCGAGGGTGATAGACAGGTGATGCATGGTCGTCGTCAGTTCGTGGCTTGAGCTGTTCCCTTAAGTGGGGAAACGAACGCAACCCCCGTTGTCTGTTTAATTTGTCAGGCGAGACTGCTTCCTTACGGAAGAGGAAGGTGGGGATGACGCCAGATCAGCATGTCCCTCTGATACCTTGGGCTGCACACGTGATACAATGGTCGCGACAAAAGGATGCAAGGCGGTAACGCGGAGCAAATCCCAAAACGCGTCCCCAGTACGGATTGAGGTCTGCAACCCGACCTCATGAAGCTGGAATCGCTAGTAATCGTAGGTCAGCCATACTACGGTGAATACGTTCTCGAATTTTGTACTCACCGCCCATCAACTCAAGGGAGCCGGGAGTGCCCAAAGTCCCCGATTTTCGGAGCCTACGGCAAGTTCGGTGACAGGGAGTAAGTTGTAACAAGGCACGGCTAGCGGAAGCTGGTCGTGGAACAATTCCATGATGGAAACGTCCGAAGCAGCGCTTGTCGCTCGCAAGGACTGATGAGTCGATTGCTTTCCGCCTTTGGCGGACAAGTTAGGACAACTGCGTACAGTCCATAAACGTCGCACGGCATCCGGCGTCTCACGACGAGCCGACACCGGGATAAACGGAACAGAAGAAAGAGAAGAGCACTTGGCGAATAAACTGGTTTAGATAGTGCATAACCGATTGACAGCGCGGGTTATTTCCATAGAATGCCTCTATTGCATTCGTGCGCGTTGTCGGAATAAATCCCTTCGTTGAAAAAGAACCACTATAAGCAATTCTGGAAACTGGGGCGGGAAGAATACAACACCCAGTTTTTTGATATCAATGAGGACGGGAACCTCATGGTGAAGGAGGGGAATTATCAGTACGATGTCTACGAGCTTCTGAAAAAGTATGGCTCTCCTTTGGAGGTAGCGCTTCCTTCTATACTTGAAAACCGCGTAAGGAATCTTATTGATATTTTTGACGCGTATATAAAGCTCTACGGCTACAAAGGCAAATTTTATTATCACTACGCGATGAAGGTGAATCAGAACAAAGCCTTCGTGCTGCCAGTCGTCGCTGAGGGCGGCCACTTCGACGTCGCCTCGGTGAATGAGCTCTGGATAGTGAAGCGGATGCTTGAGCAGCAGCGCTTTAACCCGAAAATTCGGGTCATTTGCAATGGCCCCAAGACCGAGCAGTACATAGCCCTCATCGAGGAGTTGCGTGCGAAGGGACTGACCATCATTCCCATCATCGAGGATTATCAGGAATTGGAGAGGCTCAAAAGCTTTAAAGGAGAGACCGGTATTCGCCTTAATATGAGCATACGGGTCAAGTCGCACTGGGATAAACGCTTCAATAGGTATGGCTTTCGCGAGGACGAAATTCTCAAATTAGGGAAGATAAAGAATTTAAGCATACTTCACTACCATATCTCTTCTCAGATCGAGAAAGTCGACGGACTGGTCGCCCCCTTTAAGCGCGCTCTCTACATATATGAAAAACTTCGCGAGAAGAATCCAAATTTGGACACTATCGACATCGGCGGCGGCGCAGGGGTGCCGTACGAAAAAAAAGGAAAATTTTACAGCGGCAAGTCTGCGATAAACCGCATCGTAAAGACCGCTAAGAGCTACTGCGAGAAAAAAGGGATTCGTCACCCGAACATAATCGCCGAATGGGGCCGCTATGTCGCTGCGCCGGCCCAGCTCACCCTCTATAAGGTCTTGACCGAAAAAACGGTCGATGAGGGCGGCAAACGGAAATGGTACGTTATTGACGGAAGTTTTATGAATGACCTTTTGGATACATGGGCGTTGAGACAGAAATGGCATGTGACTCCTGTCAATAATATGAAAACGCGAAAACTTCAGAAGGTGTGGTTCGCGGGTTCCTCGTGCGATTCCGACGACAAGTATACGGCGGGCGGGAGCGACATCAGCATGCCCCGCCTTGACGACCTCGAAAACGGCGAAAACCAGTATATTGCGTTTTACGATACCGGCGCTTACCAGGATCCTTTAGCTTCGCATCACTGCTTATTGTCTTCTCCTGCGAAGGTTCTTTGCCAAAACGGTGAAACGCGGCTCGTGCGCCGACGAGAAACGTCGGAAGAGGTAGGGAAGGAGTTCGGATGGTAACCTCATTTCTTAACACCGGAAAAATTTGTAGTTTGCGTTGCCGAATAGTGAGAAGAGTAAACATAATTCAATGCTAAACTTTGCTTGTGGAAAATCAGTCGGTCGCTACGTCTCCTAAAAGTCCGTTGAGGATTATCGCGCTCATAATTTTAATAGTTTCCGCTTTTGCGTCGGCAGGCTTGGTGCTTTACGATCCATTTCTTTCTGGATATGCTTTTTATATCCTTTATTATATTTCTGGCATTACTGGATTTCTTCCAGCCTATGGAATTTGGATACTCGTAGCCTTTGTGGTGCCGTTAATATTATTCCGCGCATTGTATAAGCGGCGGCAATATCTGCCGGTAATAGTAACTGTCTTAATTTGGTTGGCTATTCTAGCCTTGCCTCTGTTTTTCGAACATGCGTTGGATTTGGAAGGCCAAACGGGAGGACAAGTTGTTGATTTGGAAACCTTTGCGTCGCATATTTCGGATATTACCGACCCTCGGTATAAAGAATCACTGCCTGCAAACGCTGCCTTTACCGGCTGTACTGCTCCTCATTCTGATATCCGCTCATGTACCAACATTTTAGATATATTTCGGGATGGTAACGACGCAGTGAAAGCAAATGTTCCCTGTACGCCTTCGTCTAAGTCGGCATGCGCGTATTCCATCGCGAGCGCTGATGGCGGTCCGAAGCCCACGGTTACTAACTACGAAATCTGCTCCTATTTAGCGGTAAGTAATTCTTATTACAATTTATCAAAAGGTCTCGTAATGATAAGCAGTCGTAGCAACGGAACAGTGATACAGGGTTGTAATTAACCCATCCTGTTTTTATAGTCCTCGTAGCCGAATTCGCGCAGGACTTCATATTCGCCGTTTTGCTTCAAAAGCACTATCGACGGGTGCTGTACGCCGTTAAACATAGTGCACTGAACGAGGTTATATTGGATACCGTCAAGGAGCATAATTTTATCACCCGGCATTAGTGACCGCTCAAAAGAGTGGTAATGACTTAAATGATCTCCGGTCACACACGTGCCGCCGGCAAGTTGATACAGATTGGGTTGATCAGCGACCCCTTCTTCTCGAACGACCGCCGCTCTGGCAACCGGCATATCAAGGTCTGGACTCAAAAGAAAATCCGGCATATGAGCGTTAAACGACATGTCGAGGACCGCTATCTCAAAAGGAACATCGTCTCTATGCACCATGTCGAGAACAGTAGCGACAAGCGCCCCGGCGTCTTTTACAATCGCCGCGCCAGGCTCGAGATGGACCGTGACCCCATGCTTCTTTTGAAATGCGTTTATAAGTTCGACGAGCCCCTCCCTGTCGTAGTCGTCGTTCGTAATCGTTTGCCCCCCACCCCAATTGACCCATTTCATTTGCGGCAGATATTTCCCGAACTTCTGTTCTACCGCGGCAACTGCATTTTTAAGTTGTGGCAATGCTTCGTCCCAGAACACATGGAAATGAAGTCCTGAAATTCCTTCCAAGGCTTTCGGATCTTCTTTTAATGCAGTTTCAAATTCGCTTACACGAATGCCGAGTCGAGAGCCAGGAGAAGTGGGACTCCACAGGCCCGAGTGACTTCCTCCTTCTATGTCGCCGGGATTTATGCGCAGGCCGCATTCGCGTTTTTTCTGCGGGTTTTGCGCATTCCACTCTTCGACCTGCGGTTTGAATTTTTTCCATTGCAGGAACGAATTGAAAATAATCGTCGTACACTTTTCAAGTATTTCTTCGAATTCTTTTTCCCGATATGCTGGCGCGTATATATGCACTTCATCGTAGTATTCGGCGCCCAGGGTCGCTTCATTCAGAGAACTCACTTCAGCTCCATCGAGATATTCCCGGACGATAGGGAAAAGTTCCCATGTCGCCCAGGTCTTCAATGCCTGGAGCATTTTAGTGCCGGTTTTTTCTTTGACTTCCTTCAGTATTGAAAGATTATGGCGCAAGATATGCTCCTCTATCACGAAAGCGGGAGTATCGATCTTTGCCGTATCAACTTGGGATTGCGGCCGGTTTTTCATCCGATCTTCGCGGGCAAGGGCTTATGGTCGACTATTTTGTAGGGTAGCCCGTTTTTGGCGACCGATTTCAAAAATGGTTCCGGATTGAGTTCTTCGACGTTGAATACTCCGGCGCCTGTCCATACACCAGCCATTATCATGATGGCAGCGCATACCGGCGGCACGCCAGCCGTATATGAAACCGCTTGCGAGCCCACTTCCTTGAAGCATTTTGCGTGGTCGCTCACGCTATATATAAATTTCGTAAATTCTTTTTTGCTTTTCCTGCCAGTTACGATGCAACCGATAACTGCCTTCCCATGATAGTTGGTGGCGAGTGAAGCAGGGTCCGGAAGCAGAGCCTTCAGGAATTGAATAGGAATAATCGGCCTTCCTTCGAACATTACGGGATCAATGCGTGAGATGCCTATAGATTCCATGACCCGCAAATGAGTCAGATAATTTTCTCCGAAAGTCATCCAAAAGCGCATACGCTCGAGACCCGGGAGATTCTTTGCCAATGATTCCATTTCTTCGTGGTAAAGAAGATAGCTCTCTCGCGGACCTGCGACCGGATAGTTAAAAGTAAAGTGAATGCTTTTTGGATCCATGATGGGGGGCGTTATTATCCATTTACCCTTGTTGAAGTGTTTTACTTCCTGCGTCACTTCGCGGATATTAATCTCTGGGTTGAAGTTCGTGGCAAATGATTTACCGTGGCTTCCCGCGTTCGCGTCAACGATATCGACAAAACGAATAGTGTCGAAATATCTTTTAAGCAGAAGCGCGCAATATGCGTTTGTGACGCCGGGATCGAAGCCTGCTCCAAGGACCGCCATGATCCCGCGCTTCTCGTATTTTTTCCGATATGCCCATTGCGGAGCATATTCGAAGCGGGCTTCGTCTTTCGGTTCATAGTTTGCGGTGTCGATATAATGCACCCCCGTTTTGAGGCAGGCTTCCATGATGGAAAGGTCCTGATAAGGCAGCGCAAGATTTATGACTACTTCGGGCTCTGTCCGTTCGATAAGCGCGACGACTTCGGCAATGCTATCCGCGTCGACGATGTGCGTTTGTATGTTCACTCCATGCCGCTTTTTAACGTCTTTTTTTATTGCGTTTGGCTTCGTGATGGACCGGCTCGCGAGGTGTATCTTTTTGAACACCTTCGGATTCATCGCGCACTTATGCGCAGCTACACTTCCGACGCCGCCCGCGCCGATAATAAGGACGGTGCCTTTCATACAGCAATTATAGATAGCCTTTTGCTTTCAGCAACTCAGCGATAAGTATGCCACCTCCAGCGGCCCCGCGAACGGTGTTATGCGAAAGTCCTACAAATTTCCATTGGAGTATCGGGTCTTCCCGAAGGCGCCCTACCGTTACCGCCATCGCTTTATCAGCGTCCCTGTCGAGCCGCGTCTGCGGCCGGTCTACTTCTTCTCGGTAGATTATGGGCCGCAAAGGAGCAAAAGGAAGCTGCAATTCCTGCGGAATCCCGCTGAAAGATTCCCACAGTTCTACTATCTCTTTCTTTGTCGGTTTCGTTTCGCAGGTGAAGGAAACGGTTGCAAGGTGCCCGTCTAACGTGGGAACGCGATTGCAATGTGCCGATATGTTGAAAGATTCGTCGTATGTGATTGCGTTTCCTTCGACTCGGCCGAATATTTTCTTCGGTTCCCGTTCGGATTTTTCCTCTTCGCCAGAAATGTAGGGAATGACGTTGTCGATGATATCGAGGGAAGCAACACCGGGGTGCCCGGCGCCCGAAACCGCTTGCATGGTAGTCACGATCGCCGAACGAAGCTGGAATTTCTTATGCAAGGCGTAGAGGGGAGCCGTGTAGCTTTGGATGGAGCAGTTCGGCTTTACCGCGATGAAGCCTTTGTCCCAACCGTGGTTCTTTTTTTGTATCGGAATGATATCCAAATGCTCCGGATTCACTTCCGGAATGACCATTGGCACATCGCTTGTGTGGCGATGGGTCGATGCCGTCGAAACGACCGGCAACCCTGCCGCGGCGTATTTTTCTTCCCATTCTTCGGCAATTTTCGTATCAAGGCAGGCAAGTACAAAGTCACATTCTTTTTGCGCGTGCGGAAGCTCGTCTACGGTGTGGACCATAAGTTCCGCAACGCGCGATGGAATGTCGGTGCCAAGAAGCCAACGGCCCGCGACCGCCTCGCGATACGGCTTCCCCGCGGAAGAAGGGCTTGCTACCAAGTAGGAAACTTCGAAGTATGGATGGTCTTTGAGAAGCGCAATATATTTCTGGCCGACCATTCCGGTCGCTCCTAATATTCCTGCCCGCAGTTTTTCCATATCATCCTAGGTTACACGTGCTCAATATACTCTTTGTGAAGAACTTTCAGTGCTTCTTCCGCGTCTTTTTCCTCAACGACGAACGTCATTGAAACGCCGGAAGCGGCCTGCGAGATCATTTCTACGGGAATGCCCGCGTTTCCCAGAGCCGTGAACATCACTCCCGCGACGCCTGCCGCATTTACTCCGCCGCCGACGGCGCATACGATGGCTTTTCCGTGCTCGACCGCTACAGTACCTATCTCTTCCAGATGCTTCGCCAAAGCGGATAAATTTTCTCCTGAATTTACCGTCAGGGAAACGCTCGCGATAGAGGTCGTTATCACGTCGACGACGGTATGGTGTCGCTCGAATATCTCGAAGATGCGGGACATAAGAATATTGCCGTCGAAAAATTCTGGAGAATATATGTGTATTGCGGCGATATTTCTTTTGAACGTAAGGGCTTCCACGGTCCGGATTTTTTGTTTCCGTTCGCGGAAGTTTGAAACGATAGTGGTACCTGCTTTTTTCGGCGCGAATGTGTTCACGACCTCTACTGGCACACCCGCTTTCATGGCCGGCAGTATAGCCTTTGGATGGAGGACCTTCGCGCCGAAATACGCGAGTTCCGACGCTTCTTCAAACGCCAATTCAGGCACGATCTGGGCCTCAGGAACGAGACGCGGATCTGCGGTCAAAATTCCATCGACCTCTTTCCATATCTGGATTTTTTCAGCGGAAAGAGCGGCACCGATAATGGCCGCGGTATAGTCGGAGCCGCCACGCCCGAGAGTGGTTATATCTCCTTTTCTTGTCCTGCCGATATACCCGGTAATGACAGGGATGACCGTAAGAGCGTTAATTTTTTTTCTGAGAAGCTGTGGAGCGTTTCCAAGAGGCTCGGCTTTGCCGAACGCATCGTCCGTTATCATTCCTAGTTCCCAAGCGGGAAATGCTTCCGACGGAACGCCGCCTTCCCGAAGAACGCCGGAAACAAGAGGAGCACAGAGTCGCTCGCCGAAAGAAAGCAGAAGGTCTCGGCGTTTAGCCCCAGAGGCGCCTTTCGCCGCAAGGAATCGTAAGTCGCGAAGAGTACCATCGAGCAATCCTTCATCGAGACCCAATTCCGAAGCGATTTTCCGGTGCAGTTTCGCTATTTTTTCATAGGTCCGCAGTCGTGCGGATAGCGATTTTTTTCCGAGAAGCGAAAGCAACGTATCCGTAACTCCCGCGACCGCGGAAACGACAACGATCGGGCGTTCTCTCCGCGAATCCTCAACTATGCGAGCGACATTCCGGATACGTTCTGCATTGCCGAGAGACGTGCCGCCGAATTTCATCACGTGCATACCGCCAGTATAGGGAAAGCGACTCTCTATTGAAAGCTACGCAGGCTGCTGCTGGCTTGCGCAATGAAAGGTGCCGTATCCGTACACGAGATAGTACGCCTCTATGGGAACGATTTTTTTCTCCGGAAATATCCCGGCCAGAATCTCAGCCGCCTTCGCATCATTTTCATGGCCGAAGACAGGCATGATTACAACGGTATTTCCGATATAAAAATTCGCATAGCTCGCCGGTAGGCGTTCGCCGTCTTCTTTAGTCACGCGACCTGGCATCGGTAGGGGAATGACCGTGAAGGGTCGCCCGTCCTGGTCGGTCGCATTATTTAATATTTCGTAATTTTTTTGAAGTGGCGCATGATTGGCGTCATTGGGATTGTCCTCGATCGCGCATACGATGGTCGTTTCGTCCACGAATCGCGCCACATCGTCGACGTGGCCGTCGGTGTCATCTCCTTCGATTCCTTCTGGGAGCCAGATAACATGTGGCGCTCCCAAATATTCGCTTAAATAGGCTTCAAGGTCGCTGCGCGAGAGATGCGCATTCCGGTTCTTATTCAGGAGGCATTGTTCGGTCGTGAGCACGGTGCCCTTGCCGTTCACATCGATAGAGCCGCCCTCAAGGATGATGTCCGCCTCGTACATCGGAAGCTTCAGAAGCTTGTTCATTTCATACGGGATGAAATTATCTTTGAGTAGTTCCTGATACTTTTCTCCGAGTGCGTTGTAGACAAATTTTGCTATCGCGAGCTCGCCTGCTTCATTTTTTATAAATATCGGTCCGTAGTCGCGTATCCATACATCGCCGTACACAGATTCATGGAAGCGCACTTTCCCCATGTCCGTCCCGCGTTCCCGTATTTTATGCTCGGCTCTTTCGCGCATCGCTCCGTCAAGCACATGGAGCTCGACCGGCTCTGATGTCGATATAGCCTGTACGAATTCCGCGTATAACGCTTCCGCTTTTTCTATGTTTTGAGGCGGGAATGACTTCGTATCATGAGGCCATGAAAGCCAGATAGCGCTGTGCTGGGCCCATTCAGCCGGCATTCGGAATCCATCTTGCCGGGGAGTCCTGTTCGGGGCGGCTGGCATGCTCATACCATTACGGCCTCCATTCATACGTATCCGGCCGACGGTTTTTAAAGAATCCCCACCCTTCCCGTATGCGCCGGTTATGAGCAAGATCCAGTTTTGAGATGAGCACTTGTTCTTTTTTAGCGTCCGCCCTCGCGAGCATCCCGCCGAATGAATCGCATACAAATGACTGTCCCCAGAATTCAAGCTTATCTTCGCGCCCGACGCGGTTGATCGCGACGACATGGATACCGTTCGCTATCGCATGCCCCCGCATGACGGTTTCCCACGCGTCATGCCAGTCGCCGTCCGCATGCGCGTATCCGCGTATCGTACCTATGGCGGTCGGGTAGAAGATGATGTCCGCGCCAGAAAGCGTCGCCATGCGGGCGGCTTCGGGGAACCACTGGTCGTAGCAGATAAGCACGGCTATAGTACCGAACTTCGTACGATACGTTTTATATCCGCTTTTGCCGGGAGAGAAATAATCTTTTTCGTAAAAACGCTCATCCTGAGGAATGTGAGTTTTGTGGTACGTCGGCAGAAGTCTGCCTTTTTCATCTATAACGACCGCTGCATTATAGTACTTTCCGTTTCTGCCTTTCTCAAAAAGAGGAACGATGACGACAATGCCGAGTTCTTTTGCAAGATCCGCGAAGGCTTTCGTCGATTCGCCGGGGATGGTCTCGGCGTATTTTTGATAGTCTTTTCTCCGGTACTGCGGGAAATAATGTGTCCGGTAGAGTTCAGGGAGGCTGATTATCTTCGCGCCTTTTTTCGCTGCTTGCCGAACCAGGGCGAGCGCATGCTCCAAATTCGCATCCATATCGTCTAGGATGCGCATCTGTATAGCTCCGACAATGACCTGCTTTTTCTTTGCCATAGTGCGAGCGCTTGGAATCGGACCAAGGACCTCTGTCTTATCAGGACAGCGTTCTACCACTGAACTACGCTCGCAAAGCCTCGTTCGCGACTCCAAATACTAGCAAAATCGAAGCTTTCCAACAATTAGCCATTGCGACCTGTCGGTTTTCTTAAAAGCGTCTAGTGCGTTTATAATCAGAAAAGATGGCTCAAAGGCTTCAGCGTCCTCCAGTTCTGCAACGATATTTCATCATCGATTTCGACAGCACGTTCGTCCGGGATGAGTCGCTTGATCTTCTTGCCGATATCGCTCTAACCGGTAAAAAAGACAAAGACGCCACTCTTAAAAAAATATCCGCAATCACCAAGAGAGGAATGGAAGGCAAGATTCCTTTCTCGGAATCTCTCTCTCGTCGTTTGAAGCTATTTTCAGCCGACCGGACACACGTGAAAGCTGCCGCAGAATATTTGCAGGGCCGCGCGAGCCTCTCTATAGAGCGGAATCGCAACTTTTTCGTAAAGAACGCGGATCGGATCTATATCATTTCAGGCGGTTTTAAGGAATACATCGAGCCCGTCGTCGCGCGGTTCGGAATTTCGAAAAGCCACGTGCTCGCGAATTCCTTCGTCTTCGGAACAAAAGGAAAAATACGCGGCGCGAAAGGCCCGCTAACAAAAGAAAAAGGAAAGGCTGAGGCAATTGCCGCGCTGAAGCTCAAAGGAGAGGTCGTTGTCATTGGTGACGGCATGACCGATTACGGGATAAAACAATCCGGCGTCGCGAACGTTTTTTTCGCTTTTACGGAAAACGTTGAAAGGGCTGCCGTCGTGAAGAAGGCCGATCACACGGTGAAAAGCTTCGATGAAGTTCTGTATCATTACCGTCTGCCGCGGGCGGTCTTCTATCCGCACGGTCGGCTCGAGGTCCTTCTCATGGAAAATATCCATCCAGCGGCTGAAAAATATTTTTTGGAACAAGGATGCCGCGTGCGCGTGATACCGAAGGCGCTTTCCGAAAGCGAGCTTATGAAGGAGATAGAAAACGTCGCAATACTGGGTATTCGCTCGACAACTCAAATTTCAAAACACGTTTTCGATGCGGCTCCGCGCCTTATCGCAGTAGGAGCATTCTGCATCGGTACGAATCAAATAGACCTCGCGACGGCATCCGAAAAAGGAATAGCGGTTTTTAACGCCCCGTATTCGAACGGACGGAGCGTGGTCGAGCTTGCGATAGGGCTTATCATTATTTTGGCTCGCCGGATAAGCGATAAAAGTGCTTCGCTCCACAGCGGGGTCTGGGATAAATCCGCCGCCGGAGCTCATGAGGTGCGAGGAATGACCGTAGGCATCGTCGGATACGGGAATATCGGCTCGCAACTTTCGATGCTTGCAGAAGCAATCGGCATGCGCGTCGTTTTTTATGATGCGGTAGAGCGGCCGGCGCTGGGGAACGCAAAACGCGCGTCTTCTCTGCCGGAGCTTCTTGAAGCGAGCGATGTCGTAACGCTTCATGTAGACGGGCGACCCGATAACAATCAGCTTTTCGGTCGGCGGGAGTTTGCTCAAATGCGCCGGGGCGCCTTCTTTTTGAACTTAAGCAGGGGACACATAGTTGATATCCAAGCGCTCGCCGACGCTCTTAAGAGCGG
>JAFAQP010000031.1 GCA_019246385.1 Patescibacteria group bacterium
TATTCCGCCACCCGGCAGCTCCCAGAACGGGTCTTCCCCGATAAGATGGGAATCCCTGCATAAAAGAAGTTTATTGTCTCGTACGTACAGCCCTTTGGCGCTCACCCGGTAGAACGAATCGGGAAAGTGCGGAGATTGTTGCGGCTCCTTCATTCGCGGGTCTTTCATATCGCGGTAAGGATTTCCGCGGCCCCTGAAGTTATTAAAATCGTGTGCTCGAAATGCGCTGCCCGTGAGCCGTCTATAGTGACGAAGGTATATCCGTCTTTCATAAGGCGCACCTTCGGCGAGCCTTCGGTGAACATAGGCTCTATCGCTAAGACCATCCCCGGCAAAAGTTCTTCTCCCGTTCCTGCATCTCCCACGTTTGGAATATACGGCTCTTCGTGCACGGCACCGCCGACGCCGTGGCCGCCAAGCTCGTATACGATGCCGTATCCGCGCTCTACGCCGATCTTTTCTATCGCCGCGCTGATATCGCCCACATGATTCCCCGCGCGGGCAACGGCGATCCCCCCCGCAAGCGCTTCTTTGGTGGCATCCAAAAGAGATCGTGCCGCTTCGTCCCATACGGGCTCTCCTTTGCCCGCGATGACGGACAGGGCGCTGTCTACAAAGATGCCCTTATGAGTAAGCACGCAGTCGAGTCCAACAATGTCCCCTCCCTGTATGGTGCGCGGCTGCTCGTTCGGGATGCCGTGGACCACCTCGTCGTTTATTGAAACGCACAGCGTTGCAGGATACGGCCGCGCCGCTCCGTGAGGAGTGTAGCCGATAAGAGACGGCACGTCTCCGCCTTTCAAGATGAGTTTTTCGGCGAGCGCGTTCAATTTTTCGGTCGTCGTTCCCGGAACTGTAGCGCGCGCAACCTCTTCCAATATCGACGCGAGACGCTTTCCTCCTTCCCGAAGAACGGGAACCTCAATTGCGGTCGCGATCATGCGGGCAGAGCCGAGACGGCGCGCACCACTTCCTTATGAACCGCTTCGACTGCCGCGCTGCCGTCAATATCGACACACTTCCCGATTAAGCGGAAATATTCTATTGCGGGTTCAGTCAATCTTTTGTATTCCTCAAGGCGCGTGCCGACCACAGCCGCAGTATCCGTTTTATCACGTGCCCGCAACACCGAGCGGTGCAGCACTTCTTCTTCGGAAACCTCAAGATTGAGGACGACGTACGGCCGCCCGAGCCATGCGCACACTTCGTCGATGACTTTCGCCTGTTCCAGATCCCGGCCGGACCCCTCAAAGATGGCCCCCTTTTCCGGCGGAAGATTGAATACAAATTCTTCAAACATGTAATTGGCGACCCACGCAGGCATGAGGAGTCCTTCTTCGTATATCCGCTTGATGCGCTCGCCCAGATACGAGCCGGAAGCGATTATCTCCCGAAACCGGCCGCCCGTCGTGAATATGGGAAACCCGAGCTTTTCAGCCAGAAGCCGGCTCTGCGTTTCCTTGCCGGACCCGGGTCTGCCGACAAAGAAGTATATGCGTTCGGGCTCCGTCACGGCACTCATGATACCAAGGAGCGGATAATGCGCTCAAACTCCTTTTTAGCCGTTTCGACTCCGCCGAGATGATTTTCGATCACGAAGTCCGCTTCCTTCATATAGCTCATTTCGTCTTCGTAGCGTAACTTCCGCTTGAGAAGCTCATCTTCAGGCATCGGAGCCCGGGCGCGTATGCGCGCCTCCATTTCTTCCCAGCTGCCCGCATTTATGAAAACGACCGCGAGCTGCTCTTTAGGCAGCTTTTCCCGAATCTGCCGCACCCCCTGGACTTCGAGTTCTTTCAGCGCGAGCTTTCCTTCGGAAAGGGCGGGAATCACTTCCGCGCTCAAGGTACCGTAGAAATTGCCGCCATATTCAGCCCACTCCAAGAATTCACCGCGCGCGACACGCGCCTTGAAATCCTCAAGCTCCAGGAAATAATAGTGCTCGCCATCCTTTTCTCCCGCCCGTTTCGCGCGCGTCGTACATGACTTCGGATACACCAATTCCGGAAACAGCGGGCGCGCGTGATGGATAAGCGTGCCTTTGCCGCTTCCCGACGGTCCGATAACGAGGATGAACTTCCCCATGCGCTATTCTACCTCACGCTCCCTAATACTCTTTGAGAGACAATCGCGCATCCACCTTTCTCACGAGGTCAAGCAACACCGAAACGACAATCAAAAGCGCGGTTCCTCCGATCGCGAGCGTTTTCAAACCGGTCAATCCCTGCATGATAAGCGGCAAAACCGCGATAATACCCAAAAAGAGTCCACCTACCATGGTGATGCGGGTAATGATGCGGCCGAGATATTCCGATGTCTGATTGCCGGGCCGCACTCCAGGAACGAACGCGCCGTTCTTTTGAAGATTAGTGGCGATGGTATTAGGCTCGAACGTCACTGCCGTATAGAAATACGTGAACAAAAAGACAAGGAAGAAATAAGAAACTCCGTAGATAATGTTTCCCCCGCTTAAGGTAAGGAGGCGGGTCGCAAGAGATGAGAGCCATACGAGCGAGGATTTCGATGCGAAGTTCAGAAGCAGCTGCGGAAAAAGGAGTATGGAGAGCGCGAAAATAATCGGAATGACGCCGGCCTGATTCAAGCGCAACGGAAGATACGTCGATACACCTCCGTAGAGCTTATTGCCGCGGACGCGCTTCGCGTACGTCACCGGTACCGGCCGTTCCGCTTCCGTCATAACCACCACTCCATAAATAATGAGAAGCGCCGCTATGAGGAATCCGAGGTACACGGGAATCTGGGAAGCATCGAACGTAAACGTCTGCTGGGCTAGGGCCTGCGGAACGCGCGCCACGATGCCCGCGAAAATGATAAGCGATACGCCGTTTCCCACGCCGAATTCCGTTACCAGTTCGCCGATCCACATGAGAAGCATCGAGCCGGCGGCAATGATAAGAACGTTCATGGCCAGCTGCACGAACGGAAGTTTGTCAACGATTCCCTGGCTCTCGAAAAGAAAGAGATATGCGTAACCCTGAATGAGCGCCAACGGAACGGCGAGTATGCGCGCGTATTGGCTCATTTTTTTTCGCCCCGCTTCTCCCTCGTCCTGATACATCGATTTCAAATTCGGAAAGATAATGGTCGCCAGCTGCATGATGATGGACGCGGTTATATACGGGGCGACGCCGAGCATCACTATGGAAAGATTCGAAAGGCCGCCGCCCGAAAAGATATTCAAGAGGCCCAAGAACTGATTGTTTGAAAAGAATTGCTCAAGATGCGTCGCATCAATACCCGGTATAGGGATCGCGGCCAGAAAACGGAATGCGATAAGAGCGAATAATACAAAACCGATCCGTCCCAAAAGTTCACGGTCCGTTACTATGAGTTTCAGTTTTCGTACGAATGCATCCATGGTTATGCCTCCTTCCCCTTCGCCGCTACGATGGTTCCTCCCGCTTTTTCGACGGCTTCTTTCGCCGATTGCGACATAAGGACATTCTCGAACGCCAGCTTCTTTGACAGCGTGCCCGCAAGTATCTTTACCGGAGGGATCTTGTGGGAAACCCGGCGGACCAGTTTAGCCCGAACGAGCGTTATCGGAGAAACGGTCTCTCCCGCATTGAATTTTTCGGAGACCTTATCTAAAGAAACCGGAGCGAATGCTGTTCTCGGCACCGCGGTACGCGATCGGTTACGACCGTATCCGCGGCGTTTCGGCAATTTTTTTATGATGTCGCGCCATTCGGGCCGACGCTTGTTGCCGGCGCGTGCGGTCTGGCCCTTTCCTCCGCGGCCCGACGTTTTTCCGCGTTTGCCGCCTCTGCCGACGCGGCGGCTTCTCTCAAGGCCTTTGGGGCGGATAAGTGAGTTGAGTTCCATACTATTTTTTGAGCTGCGACAGCGCCTTTACCGTCGCCCGCGCGATATTAAGCTTGTTCTTCGAGCCGGAAAGTATCTTTGCGGTCACATCGGTCACTCCCGCAAGTTCAAGAACCAGTTTGACCGCGGATCCGGCAACGATGCCTCGACTCGCCGCCGGACGTATCTCAACAATTCCTGAAGAGAATTTCGCTTCGACATCGTGCGGGATCGACATGGTTTTCGTCGTTTTCACGCGGATCATGTTCTTCTTGGCGTCACGGAGCGCTTTCTCTATCGCGAGCGCCGTATCGAGGCCCTTGCCCAATCCGATCCCGACGCGTCCTTTCCGGTCGCCGGCGACTATTGCTGCCGAGAAGTTAAAGCGGCGGCCGCCGGCCATAACGCGAGCGACGCGCCTGACGACTATCGTGCGCTGATCGAATTCCGACCGCTGCCTGTCGTCTCCCCGGCGGCCGCCGGTCCTCCCCCGCCGTTCCCCGTCTCTTCCTCCTCTTCCTCGGCCTCGGCCTCTTGGAGCGCCCTTGGTGTCAGCAACCGGATTTGCAGACGAATCCGTCTGAGAACCATTCGCGACCGCTTCTTCAGCTTTTTTTTGTTCGTCTTCCATATTTAAAATTCGAGCCCCGCCGCGCGTGCCGCTTCGGCAAGCGCACGGACCCGCGCGCTGTAGGTAAAGCCGCCACGATCGAATACGACCTTTTTTACACCGCGTTCGAGAGCAGCCTTGGCGATGCGCTCGCCAACCATTTTGGCATCTTCGGACATGGTTTTCCCTTCTATATCTTTCGAAGAGGCGCTCGCCAAAGTAACTCCGCGTTCATCATCGATTATCTGCGCGTAGACGAACTTATTCGAACGGAAGATGGCAAGGCGAGGACGCTCTTGAGAACCTGACACGCGGGCGCGTATGCGGGCATGGCGGCGCTTGCGAAGATCGTTCTTTGTTTTTGGAGTGAGTTTAGACATGATGCTTAGGCGGTCGCTTTCTTGCCCTGCTTTTGGCGCACGTACTCTCCTTCATACCGAATGCCTTTGCCTTTGTACGGCTCCGGCTTTTTGACGGCGCGAATGTCTGCCGCGAACTGCCCGACGCGGTCTTTATCGATTCCTGAAACGGTCATCGCGTTCTTTTCGACGCTTACCGAAAGATCTTCGGGAATCGGCATGAGCACGGGATGCGAAAAACCGACCTGGAATTTGAGAGATTTTCCCTGCAGCTCGACGCGGTATCCGATGCCTTCGAGCGTGAGCTTTTTCTCGTATTTCTTATTGACGCCCGCGATCATGTTCTTCACGTGCGCGGCATACGTGCCCCACAATGAGCGCCCCAGCTTGG
Organism: Patescibacteria group bacterium; assembly: GCA_019246385.1. Classification (GTDB taxonomy): domain Bacteria; phylum Patescibacteriota; class Minisyncoccia; order Phycocordibacterales; family Phycocordibacteraceae; genus Phycocordibacter. Next base: position 5,186 of record JAFAQP010000031.1, read on the forward strand.
ACATATGCGCGGGCTTTACGACGACCGTGCCGTTCTCCGTCGAAACGGTAACCATAGAGTGAAGCGGTTTTGTAATCGTCCCCAGCGGACCTTTGATGGAAAGCATTCCGTTCTCGACAGAGACTTCGGTTTTTTCGGGAATAGGTATGGCGTTTTTTCCAATTTTGCTCATATGTTTTGCGGCAGCTACCAGATCTGAAAAAGAGTCTCTCCGCCGAGCCTTTTTTCTCTCGCCTCTTTGTCAGTGACGATTCCCGAAGGGGTGGAGAGCACCAAAAGGCCACGCCCATATTTGACAGGAAAGACCTCGCGCGCTTTCGCATAGAGGCGCCTACCGGGCTTCGAGATGCGCTTCACGCCGTTGATTTTCGGCATATTGTTTTCGTCATACAGAAGCTCGACGACAAGATTCTTACGCGGATCTGAACCGGATTCTGTTATTTCCCCCACGTAGCCTGATTTTTTCAGGGTCAGCGCTATCGCCAACTTCAGTTTGGAGAACGGCACTACTACCGAATTTTTTTTGACGGCGCCGGCGTTCTTGAGGCGAACTATAAAATCTCCGATAGGGTCAGTGATCATGGGAGCGGTGCATTACCAGGAAGATTTTTTTACGCCGGGAATCTCTCCCCGGCGGGCCATTTCGCGGAATTGCTGGCGCGACAAACCGAAATAGCGCATATACCCTCTGGAGCGGCCGGTTATGGCACAACGATTTTTTATGCGCACGGCGGAAGAGTTGCGCGGCAATTTCTGCAGCGTTTCCCAGTCGCCCGCTTCTTTGAGGGCGGCCCGTTTTTGCGCCAAGCGGGCCGTGAGGCGTACGCGCTTAGCGTTCCGGGCGAGTTGTGACTTTTTAGCCATACTTTCGCGCCTTTGTGGCGTCTTTTCCGTATCGCGGCCTTTTTGGAGGACGGACCTGAAAGAAAAAATCGCTTCGAAAAGCTCAGGCTATAATAGCAGAACCGGAAAATTACGCAATATTGAGCTCGTACTGAGAGAAATGCCAGAAAAATCGTTACAGAAGCCGGAATCGCACAAAACTGATTGGTTTGCTCTTTTTAAATACAGCTATTTATTTTCCCAGGGCTCGTCAACAACCCAAAAAAAAATATTCGACTGGCTCGCCAACGGACCTTTGAACGGAATGACGCTGCCGCCTACTGTCGCAACAACATTGAAGAGAAAGCTACTAAAGCATGTCCACGCCTTGATCGCTCATGGTGAACACGCGCGAGAAGTCGGAGGAGCGGCTCTTTCGGCGCAAGACTTCGAGACAATTGACAGAGAGGTTGAATATTTCCAATCTTCGCTTGAAGACGCTCCGAAAAAAAATCCGACTGAGTTTCAAAAAGCAACAGAGCAGCTGACTAGCGCATTACTGGAACAAGACTTGCATTGGCGGACAGGCCGGCCAGTAAACTCTGCCCGACGCGGCAAATACAGTTCGTATGTAATCGATTTCGGAATACTTAAAAAGGGAGATGGTCTATACAAGTATAAGGACCTGCCTCCGGAATTGCAGGCAATGTGGGACGCAGTTATTGCCGATATACAACGAGCAGGCAACGCAGATAAGCGATATGAAGAAGTAGCGGAAGAATACCTCGCTCGTCACCCTGATTTGCGTCCCAAGGACGCGCTACAAATCAAAGAATTTCTAGATAAGGTGAAAAGAGCGGACGAAGAAATAGCAGCTTAAGTTACTTGAAGGGGGACACCGATATGCCGGAGGAACGCTTCGGCTTCCTTTTTGCTTTTCGCTGTCGTGACAAGGGTGACAGCAAAGCCGAACACGTCTTTCAGGTCTTCGTCCGAGGTTTCGGGAAAAATGGTGTTCTCGCGGATTCCGATCGTAATATTTCCCAAAGAATCTATGGCCTTTGCCGAGAGACCGCGAAAGTCACGGGTCCGTGGAAGAGCGATGTGGACGAGCTTGTCGAGGAAATCATACATGCGCGCGCCGCGAAGAGTCACCTGGTATCCGACCGCATCGCCCTGGCGCACCTTGAACGAGGCTATGGATTTTTTCGCTCCGCGGACGGCCGCCTTCTGGCCGGTTATCCGCGCAAGGCGGTCTTCTATAATTTCGATCTTTTTTTTATCTTTTATCTTTCCGGTGCCCGTCGAAATAACTGCCTTAATGAGGCGAGGCGATTGGAGCGCATTTGTATAGTTAAATTCTCCTTTCATCGCATCGAAGGCATTTTTTTCTTGTGTTCGTACCGATGGTTGGGTAGTTGCCATATGTTTTAAAATTCAGCGCCACTTTTAGCTATGCGGGTCCGTGTGCCATTCTCACGTTTTATCCGTATGCGCGTTCCTTTATTTGTTTTCGGATCAAGGATCATGACGTTTGAAACGTGCACGGTGGCTCCGCGTTCAACTATCTGGCCTTTCCGAGCATTTCCCCGAGGCTTTTCGTGCTTCTTTCTCATATTGACACCGTCAACAAGCACCCGGTTTTCTTTAGGAAAGGCGCGCGACACGGTTCCCGTCTTACCGGCATCCTTTCCTGCGATAACTATGACTTTGTCTCCTTTTTTTATTTTCATATTAGTTTTGCGAATGCAACCGAAAAGTTTTTTACACCACCTCGGGCGCCATAGAGCCTATCTTTTGGTATCCGAGCTCTACTATTTCCCGCGGAATAGGACCGAAGATGCGATTTGCCTTAGGTTCGAAAGGATCTTTGGCATTCTTTGAGAGAATGACTACCGCATTGTCATCGAAACGAATATACGAGCCGTCCGCGCGACGGTATGCTTTTTTCTGACGCACGACAACCGCCGTTAAAACCTCTTTTTTCTTCACCATCTTCCGGGGTTCAGCCGACTGGACAGAAAGTATTACTACGTCGCCTATGGAGGCGTTGCGCTTTTTGGATCCGCCGAGCACTTTGAAGATGCGTCCGACTTTGGCGCCAGTATTGTCCGCGATAACAACGAGTGAGCGATCCTGGATCATACGACAATGAAATGCTTACGCTTGGATATGGGGCGACACGAACGGATGGTGACTCTCTCGCCTACCGTTTTTTTGTTTCCGGCGTCATGTGCGAGATATTTTTTCGTCTTCACGATGTATTTCTTGTATTTTGGATGCTTTACGTATCGGTTTACAGCAACCGTGATGGTATCTTTCGCTTTCGCGGAAATTACGGTCCCCATGAGCGTCTTCGGATTTTTTATTTCTTGTTCCATACAGTTATGCGCTTCGAGCGCGCTCGCCTAATATCGTCTTTATGCGGGCAATATCGTGCCGCAGAACCCGCGCCCGGCGGACGTTCTTTACGCGTCCTCCTGACATGCCGAAGCGGAATTCGTGCAGCTCTTCCTCCATTTCTTTCAGAAGCTTGTGCATGTCGTCCGTCGTCTTTTTGCGTATGTCTGCGAGTTTCATATTTAATGGCGGGCGACAACAAGGGTCTTTACCGGAAGCTTGGTGCCAGCCTTACGCAAGGCTTCGCGTGCGACCGCGTCATCAACCCCGTCTATTTCAAAAAGCACTCTGCCGGGCTTCACTTCCGCAACGAACCGAAATGGATCGCCTTTCCCCTTTCCCATGGGCAATTCCGCGCCTTTCTGTGTTTGCGGCCGATCAGGAAATATTCGTACCCATACGCGGCCGGTTTTGCCAAGGAGGCGGGATGCCGCGCGGCGCGATGCCTCTATTTGGTTCGACGAAATGCGGCCGGCCGTCGTCGCCTTGAGGCCATGCGAGCCGAAGGCAAGCGTAATGCCCCGGGTTGCGACCTGCTTTTTCTTCGGGTTTACCCGACCCGTTTGCCACTTTCTATATTTAACTTTTTTAGGGAATAACATACCGTTGTTTATGACGCGCGCTCTTCGAAAATATCGCCGCGGTATATCCAAACTTTGACCCCGATCTTTCCTAAAGGAAGATTCGCTTCTTCCTGAGCGTAATCGATGTCGGAACGGAAGGTCTGAAGAGGAATGCGGCCTTTCTTCAATTCTTCTCTCCGGCTCATCGACGCGGCCCCGAGCATCCCCGAAAGGGCGATGCGAACGCCTTTGACGTCACGGTTCGCTATTACCTTATCTATCGTCTGCTTCAGCACACGCCGGAATGGAAGGCGTTTTTCCAGACTCTCGACCACCTGAGCGGCGACAATGGCGGCATTTGATTCCGGCGACCGTACCTCTATGATGTCGAGCCGCAATTCCGGCACTTCAGACAGCTGCATGCTCTTCAAAAATTGCGAAAGGTCTTTCTTGAGCTTTGTTGCGCTCTCGCCCGAGCGGCCGATGACCATGCCGGGACGCGCCGTGTGTATTTGCACGCGAAGATCTTTTTGCGAACGCTCTATCTCGATATGCGATACGTACGAGCCGCGCAGGCGCTTTGCAAGAAAGCGGCGGATGAAGGCATCGGTCCGGATGAACTCGCGGTTCTTTTTCGCATTGCCCGCGAACCAGCGGCTTCTCCAATCGCGAAGGATGCCGAGACGGTGAGCGTACGGGTGGATTATTTTTGTCATACGTTTTTCTTTTTCGGAGATCTCTTTTGGCTCTTCGTTTTCTTTCCTTCCTTCCCTAACGTCACGCTGATATGACTCATCCGGTGACGGATAGGAGCCGAACGGCCGAAGGCACGCGGCATGGAACGCATAAGGACAACCCCTTTGTCGACCGTGATGCCCGTAACATAGAGCGTCCGCACATCCTCCCCCTGTTTTTCGGCGTTCGCAGCCGCAGAAGCGATGAGCTTCATGACCGGCCTGGCCGCGCGTTTATCCAAAAAGCGGAGCGCCGTTATCGCGTCAGCGACGCTTTTACCCTTGACCGCTTCGGTGACAAGACGGGTCTTGCGCGGAGTTTGGCGATAGTTATGCAGGTAGGCTTTCATGTTCCTCTTTATTTTTTGGCTTTATCGTCAGCCGGAGCTTTTGCCGCCTGCGCTGCAGCTATCTCGGCTTCTTTACGCTTCTGCTCAAGTTCTTTCTGCATCTTTCCGCCGTGGCGAGTGAACTTGGTGGTCAGTGAAAATTCGCCTAATCGGTGACCTACCATCTCTTCCGTCACGAACACGTCGATGAAGTCTCTGCCGTTATGCACGGCAAAGGTAAAGCCGACCATTTCCGGGCTTATCTCTGACGAACGAGCCCACGTCTTGATGGGAGGCGTAGTCGATGCTTTCTTGCCGTCAATCTTCTTCAAAAGCTTATAGAAGACGTACGGGCCTTTTTTGAGCGAACGTGCCATTTTGTAGAGAAAATGCGCCTGTGGCGCTTGGCGTATAGTAACCGCTCCTTTTCAGGGAGTCAACCCGAACACTCTCTATTTGTGCAAAGCCCGGTCTTTGCACAAATGTGCTATCATTAGGATGATGCCGGTTAAACGAGAGGTAGCTCCGGGCGAATATTATTATCTTTCTGCACGCGGAACTGCGCATCTGAATATATTCCGCGAAAAAACCGATTACGCGCGCCTGCTCTTCAGTCTCTTGTATTTCCAGTCTCCTCTCGTATTCAAGAACATCGGCCGGATCTGCGGCGGCTTTTCGGAAGAGGGATTCCCGATGGACAACGATCTTGTCGAAATAGTGCTCGCCGAGCGACTTATAGAACTTCTTGCTTTCTCCATCCGGCCGAACGGTTTTCACCTTCTTCTAAAAGAAGGAGAGAAAGGCGGTATAGCGTTTTACATGCACCGTATTCTTACGGGATATACAAAATTTTTTCAAAATAAATACCGCGTCTCGGGACATATATTCGAAGGGCGGTACCGGGCAGTTCATCTTAAAAGCGATGCGGAGATCCTGCGCTTATCTGCGTACATTCATAAAGGCCCGAGCGATATACCGCTTTCCAAAAGCAGCGACGCGGATTACCCGTGGTCTTCCTTTCAGGATTTCGTCAAAGGAAACCGTTGGGGCGGCCTTATCGCGCCGGAATTGATCGCCAGCAAGTTTGCGGGCACTTTTGCAAGCAATTACAACGACTACGTAAAGAGCCTGTCGTACAAAGAATTAAAAAACGAATTCGGCGCCCTCCAAGTCAGGAGAAAAATTCCTTAAGCACCGCTTTTTCGCTTCTTGCCAACGCGGCGGCGAGAAACGATAAAAGAATTGGAGTACTTTTTCGGCGTACGGCTCTTTTGACCTTTGCCGGTGGGCTTTCCCCACGCGGAGCGCGCGCGGCGGTGTCCGCGGCCTTGTCTTCCTTCGCCGCCGCCATGCGGATGATCAACCGGATTCATAGCCGTACCGCGAACTGTCGGGCGAATGCCCATATGTCGGGAACGGCCCGCTTTGCCCACTATCACCAGATGATGCGCGTCGTTCGACACTTCCCCCACGGATGCCCATGCTTCACTGACTACTTTTCTCACTTCTGTAGAAGGAAGCTTCAGCTGCGCATAACCGCCATCGTGCGCGATTACTTCGGCATAATTTCCGGCAGAGCGGCCCATTTTCGCGCCTCCGTCCCGGTGTATCTCAATGTTGTACACGAATGTGCCGACGGGAATATTCTTGAGCGGCAGCCGGTTGCCCGGCGCAAGTGGCGCGGTCTCGCTCGTAAGTACTTCCGCTCCGACTTGAAGCGATTTCGGCGCGAGGATATAGCGGCGTTCGCCATCCTTATAGACCACGCGGGCGATGAAGCCCGAGCGCATCGGGTCATATTCGATATGCTCAACGCGCGCAGGAATGTTTTTCTTATCGAAAAGAAAATCAATGATGCGGTTCTTCTGCTTATGGCCGCCACCCTGGTGCCTGGTCGTGATGCGGCCATAGGAATTCCTTCCCGCGTATCTCTTCTTGCCTTTCGTCAGCGACTTCAGGGGCTTTCCTGTCGTCAAGTAATCGCGGTAGCGGATGACGCTCATGTGGCGGGTCGAAGCGGAACGCGGCTTGTAGTTTCTGGTTGCCATATGATTGTTGTTTATGCGAACTGTATTTCTTCTCCTTTCTTAAGGAATACATAGGCTTTGCGGCCTGCGGATTGCGCCCCGAATCCGCGCTTGCGTCGCATCTTCACGCGTTTTGCCGGAGTATTGACGACGTTCACCTTGAGCGGGTTCACCTTGTAGAACGCTTTCACTGCGAGCATCACATCCCGCTTCGTGGCATCTCTCGCTATGTCGAACGCGTACACGTTGACAGCGGTCATATTGGCCGCTTTTTCAGTGATGCGCGGGCGGATGAGCACTCTCTTCGATTCTTTTTGCGCAGAGCTCCGGCTCCTTTCGGAAGGCATTTTCTTTTCAGCCGCAGAGGATTTCGCAGCGCCCGTTTTTTTTATACTTTTGTTTGAGCCGAATAATGCCATATTATTTTTCTAGCCGGGACGCGATACTTTTAAGACTTGTCTCCGGGTCAACGACGACGAGGTATCGATAAGCGAGCACATCGACGGGATTCGCATTTCGCGCCTCTTCAGCCATCACATTGCCCATATTGCGGAAACTTTTCATCGTCACTTCGTCTTTTTTAGAGAAAAGCATAAGCGCTGCGTTGTTCCGCCGCGCCGAGAGCATATCGAAGCCTTTGACCGCGGAAAGCGCCCCTAGCATTGCCTTGGCCTCTTTTGTCTTCGGCGCGGTGAGCGCAAGAGAGTCTACGAAAAGGATACGGCCGCTTTTGAGTTTTTCGGAAAGGACTATAGCGAGCGCCTTTGCCCGCATCTTCTTATTTATCTTCTGCGAATAGTCCTTGTCTTTTGACGGACCGAACGTCGTGCCGCCGCCTCTCCAGATGGGAGAACGGATGGAACCATGGCGAGCACGGCCGGTGCCTTTTTGTTTCCAGGGCTTTTTACCGCCGCCTCGCACTTCGCCGCGACCTTTCGTATGGGCAATTGCGGTGCGGGCATTTGCCTGCATGGCAAGAACCACCTGGCGTACCAGGGCATCGTTTCTTTTTGCGCCAAACAATGTTTCCGGAAGATCTATTTCTCCCGCCTCTTTGCCTGCCGCGCTGTACAGAGTCGCTTTCATGTTTATTTTTTCGGATTCTTTTCAGGACGAAATTCGCGTATCTCAACCATCGTGCCCGGCCGACCCGGAACCGCGCCTTCTATAAAAAGCTCATCCCCCTCTACGCGCACTATTTTCAAATTCGTCACGGTCACGCGATCGCCTCCCATACGGCCGGCCATGCGCATTCCTTTCACAACCCGGCCGCCCGCTCTTCCGGGGCCGCCGCCCGAAGATCCGCGTTCGCGTTCCGAATGTTTCTGGCCGTGAGAGCGGGGGCCTCCCTTGAAGCCGTAGCGCTTCACCACGCCTTGAAATCCTTTTCCCTTCGAAACGGCGGAAACCGCAATCTTATCACCTTCACCGAAAACAGACGGTTCAATAACATCCCCTACTGAAAGCGACGCTGGCTCATCGAGACGGAATTCCTTAAGTCCACGAAACAAACCTTTCGTGCGTTGGGGTTTTGCGATGCGCGATTCTTTCTGAACGCCATAGCCGATTTGCACTGCCGTATAACCGTCGGTGTCAGACGTTTTGACCTGCGTTACCGTTACCTTTGGTGCAACGACGATAGTGACGGGGTGCACACGACCATCCGCATCGAAGACTTGGGTCATTCCTTTTTTCGTTCCAACTAAGAATTTCATAGGGTAAAGAAAAATGCGCTCATGGCATGTGCGCCAAAGCGCGACTTACCATTGGTCCGGGCGGAGCCTATCGGGCACCCGTGCGTAGCGTATAGTGAGTATATGCGCTTTTGTGGAAAACGCAAGCTATAGACAAACGGCAATTTTTTCACTACTCTGAATACCATCCCCACTATCTATTGAATGAACCCGCACGTTGAAAGAGTGAATGGAAAGGTATACAGAACGGTGGATCTAAATCCGCGCACGTTGCCTTACACCTTTCGACTTCTAAACGCTCGTAGAATGAGAGCCATTGCTGCGATGCAAAATGAGTATGGGGTGCGGATCGATGTG
>JAFAQP010000093.1 GCA_019246385.1 Patescibacteria group bacterium
CACAACATCGAGGCGATTTTGGAAGGGGATTTGGATAAAATCTTGGAGGGCTTGGCCGCAGCGGCTTGACAGCTGAAAGGAGACAGGCTAATTTTCGAATATGACAGCGGCGCAGACGTTCGTCTCACGCAACAGCGCTTTCGCGGCGCTTTTCTCCATTATCGCTTCCATAATCGGAGGGTAAACCTCCGATCTTTCACATAACCGTAATAGCGATTTTATCAGCCGGTTTTCGGCCGAATTAATCTTGTCTGTAAACCGTCTGGTTCGTTACTCGGACTCATCTGATCACTAATCTATCTCTAAATATGAAAGAAGGATTCCACCATCATTCTGATGTTGAGATGCACCTACGTGCCTTTGGCGATGACTCGGATTTAGCGGCAATGGTTTACGCCGATCCGGATAGGGAAAGCAGTGTACAGACATTTCCTCATCTCGAATTACCAACAGGGCTAGAAAATTAAATAATCTTAATCGTCGATTGCGTGGCTTAAAAGCGCGTGTTACACTCCCGCGATGCCGGAAAATGACAATTCGCCGTTAGTGGAAGAGCTCTTCAAGGTAGGGGCGCATTTCGGATTTTCCCGTTCGCGCCGCCATGCGACTATGAAACCTTTGGTCTACGGAAGCAAAAACCGCACCGACATCCTAGATCTCACGAAAACCGCGCCGCTTTTCGAGGAAGCGCTTACGTTCGTGAAAGGTTTGGGCGCGCACAGCAAAGTCGTGCTTTTCGTGGGAGGAAAGGCGGAAATGCAAGACATCGTCAAAAAAGCGGCTGTCGAATTGAAAATGCCCTATGTAGCCGGACGATGGCTCGGTGGAACCTTGACCAATTTCGCTGAAATAAAGAAGCGCATCAAGCGCATGCAGGAGCTTTCGGAGGAAAAGGAGGCAGGCAGCCTGGCCAAAAAATATACGAAAAAAGAACGCGTTCTCTTCGACCGTGAGATAGCGCGTCTGGAAGAACGATTCTTCGGCCTGGCGTCGATGGATAAGCTCCCCGATGCGCTCATCGTCGTCGATACGCGGCACGAGGCGATACCGGTTGCGGAAGCGAACGCTCTCGGGATACCGGTCGTTGGGATCATGAATTCGGATTGCGATTTCTCTCAGGTCACCCATCCCATTGTCGGCAACGATGCGTCGCAGGCGGCAGTCGAATTCTTTCTCGATAAGGTAGTAGCGGCCTACAGAGAAGGAGCGAAAGGGAACGTAGCGTCTGCGGCGTAGCGCTCCCGTCATAGATCTATGGATATCACATCTGAAATGGTGAAAGAATTACGTGACCGCACGGGCATTTCGGTCATGCAGTGCAAAGCCGCGCTTCTCGAAGCAGGAGGTGACATGGAAAAGGCGATACTTGTACTTTCGAAAAAAGGCGGCGCCCTTGCGGCGAAAAAATCGGACCGCGCGCTCGGCGCGGGGACCGTCGCGTCCTATATCCACGCCAATAAAGAAGTGGGCTCAATGGTCGTGCTCCGTTCCGAAACCGATTTCGTGTCAAAAAATGAGGAGTTCATTGCCCTCGCGCGCGAAATCGCGCTTCAAGTTGCCGCCCAGAACCCGTCCTATGTGAAGCGTGAAGATATTTCGGAACAAAAACTTGCGGATATACGTGACCTGTTTGCCAAAGAAACGGAAGGCAAGCCCGAAGAACTCAAGAAAAAGATTCTCGAAGGAAAGGTAGACGCGTATCTGAAAGGGATCGTCCTTATGGAGCAGCCGTATATAAAGGACGACACCAAGACTATGCGCGACCTCATCGAGAACGCGGGTCAGAAATTCGGCGAACGTATCGAAGTCGAAAAATTCATCCGGTATTCCGCGAAGTGATCATGCCGGCAGCCGTAACTTTTTTCGTCTCGTTTTTCCTTCTCGTCGCATTCATTCTGTTCCGTTTTTGGGAAGCGGGTCGCCCAAGGCGCATTTTGTCGCGTACGCGCGATGTCGCCGACATCGCACTTCTGAAGGCATATCGCTCTGCCGTCACGGGAGGAATGCCTGCCGAGTATCGCACCGAATTCCTGCATTTTCTTCACCGACTCGCTCACGATACGGTTGTTTTCCTCGTCGAAGGGCTTCGTTCGATAGAGAAGCTGCTGCTTCGTTTGTCGTACCGCATGCGCCACAGCGCTCCGCAGCGTAAGGGCAAAGAGCCTTCGGAATTTCTGAAAACCATTGGCCCGGGCAAAAAGTCCGAAAGCGAAGATGATGCAAGTACGATATAGTTTGCCGAGCGGGATTTTCCGCGCTCGCCGCTTTGGACTTTTGAGAGCCGGGGTAGCTCAGTTGGTTAGAGCAGCTGTTTTGTAAACAGCAGGTCGTGAGTTCGAATCTCACCCCCGGCTCTCAAAAGTTGAACCGGCCTTTTGCCGAACGCATGAGCATTTCTCACGAAGAACAGAGAGATAAATGGAACGAAGAGCACCGGCACCCTTTCGCGCTCCTGCAGATGGATGATCACAATCCATCGAGTTCAGTGGGACTCTATGTCGATTTCCTGAAAGGGAAAGGCATATCGCAGGCAATCGGCGTCGAGATGGGCTGCGGCAAGGGGAGAAATTCAATCGCTCTTTCGAAGGAAAATTTCGTTTCGCACATCGAAGCGTTCGATTTTTCCTACGTGGCAATTTCTACGGCGAAAGAGCGCGCGAAAGAGGAAGATGTGCGGAAGGTGCATTTTGCCGTCATGGACGCCACCAGGCACTGGATGTTTCCTTCGGATCATTTCCATTTTGGTCTAGATTGCGCCGCGTCGACCGACATCGAGAGCCCGGAGGGAAGACAGTATGCGATCGAAGAGATGTTCCGAGTCCTCAAGCCAGGGGCGTATGCGCTCTGTTGGGCGATGTCGGAAAGAGATGAATATCACATACTGATGCGGGCCCAATTTCCCGCCGAAGAACAAAACGCTTTTTACCAGCCGCGGACCGGAAAATTCGAAAAGGTATTCACCGAGGAAGAACTCGACTCTCTGTACGCCAAATTCAATGTGGTGGAGAAACGCCGCATATCGAAAGTGACAAGATTTTTCGACACTCCCTATGCCACCGACATGCATTGGCGCATTTATCAAAAGCCTATAAAATAAAGCCTTTCATGCAGGAACCGGACATCCATTTTGGAAAAAGCAAGAAATTGCGTTACGGGGAGAATCCCCACCAGAGAGGATGGTACATAGAAACCGATGAAGGAGCGGACGACCCTCTCTCGCTTCAAAAATTCGAGTTTCAACAAGGCAAAGAGCTTTCCTATAACAATTATCTGGACATGGATGCGGCCCTTCTAGCGCTTTCGCATCTTGGAGATCTTTCTCCGACCGCCGGAGAGGCCGCGGTGGTAATCGTCAAGCACGGGAATCCCTGCGGCGCTTCGCTGCGGGAAAATATCGCGCAAGCGTACGAGGCCGCGTGGTACGGCGGCGATCCGTTGGCGGCATTCGGCGGGGTTATGGCCGTCAATAAGGAAATCGATGGGGAGCTTGCGGAAAAAATGATAGAGAATTTTTTCGAAATCCTTATGGCTCCTTCGATACGCAAAGAAGCTGCGGCCGTATTCGCGAAAAAACCGAATCTTCGCGTACTCATCAATACGGCGCTTCGTGCACCGAAGCCGTCGCCCGCGTATCAGATGCATAAGGTGCGTGGCGGCATGCTTGTCACGGATCCCGACTCCGAACCGCTTCCCGTAAGCGCTTTGAAAGCCGTCACCATGCGGCCGCCGACGGAACAGGAGACCGAAGACCTGCTCTTCGCATGGGCGCTGTGCCGGAGCTCGAAATCGAATACGATAACGGCGGCGAAAGGCAGAACGCTCATCGCCTCAGGCGTCGGGCAGCAGGACCGGAAGCGCTGCGCGGAATTATGCGTTTCCAAAGCAGGAGAGCGGATGAGAGGAGCGGTTGCAGCTTCCGACGCTTTTTTCCCGTTCCGCGACACGACGGACGTGCTCTTGGATTCCGGCGTCACCGCGATAATCCAGCCGGGCGGCTCCATTAAGGATCAGGAATCGATAGACGCGTGCAACGAAGCGGGCGCCGCAATGGCGTTTACGGGAAGGCGCGCGTTTCGTCACTGACTTATTTTTTAGGAGTCGTCGTGGGAGTCGAGGTCGACAGGTCCTGCATCGGCAGGATTTTTTCTATGGAGGCGAGATCCGTGACCCCGTACGTCACGGTGCCGTTCACTACGAAGGCGGGGAGCGAATTCCCGATCTTATAGATGCCTATCAGGGTCCGCAACGCTCCGACATCGAGATTATAGTCAAATGAATAGACGCGCAGCTGCGGATACGTCTGACGCAGATAAGTAAGCACATTTCCCGCCGAATCACAGTCCGGACAATCGCCTTTATTCGAATAGAAGTAGAGCACGAAGACCGGCTTTAGGTGGCATTTTGCCGCGACCTGCTGCATGAGTAGGTAATCCTTTATTTCAAGAAGGGAATACTCGCTTTTGAGCTGGACAACCTGCGGATTGGAAGTGCCGAGCTGCGCTTCGGTATAGTTAAGCCTGACTGCCAGCGCATTCAGTTCCGTTGAAAGTTCGGTGCTTTCGTTCACGCTGTCGCACGAAAGTCGTGAAAGAAGATCGAACTGCGTTTCGACCGACAGCGTATCGATCGCTATTTGCTGCTCTATGGTCTGCACCTGTCCAAGTCTGAATTTATTTATCGAGTTTGAAACATAAAAACCCGTGGCGAAAATAAGTGCGCTTATAAAAAACGCCAACAGCGCGTGTCTCAAGGTAGGGTGCATGCTATCGCCACGAGCGGCGTATGCCGAACACGACGTCGTAGATTGCCCGCACTCTCCACCACACCGCTATGAGGGAATACAAGGTGAAATAGGCGATCAGAGAGAGTCCAAGCTTTGTTTTTTTACCGGCAAGGCCGCCGCCGATGAAGATGAGAAGCAACGTCATGGTCGTCAGCACTAAGGAGAAGAAAAGGGAAGCGGTAATGGGAGCAAAGAAGAAATCAAAAGGATGCAGTGCGAAAGTGAACGAAAGCGGCACTTCGGAAGCGCGCTCAATGAATTGCCACAGTGACGCTATCGTATTCCATACGGAAATCCCGAAAAACGCGACGCCGGCAAAGATAAAGACAACGGCGAGAGGAAGGACCATGAGACCCAGCACGCCATAGGCGGGATTCCCGATGAGGTCCCGATAGTCCATGGCGTTACGCATAAAGCCCGTCGTCCACCGTACACGCTGCTTCACCAGAGCTTTCACTGTCTTAGGCGCGTTCGTATATACTCCAGCGCCCGGGGCGTTTTGAATGCGCCATCCACCGCGTTGCAGGCGAAGCGCTATCTCGAGATCTTCGGTATTGTGAGCCGGACGGAAATATCCTATGGCATCGAAAGCCTTTTTGCGGTAAATGGTGAACGGTCCCGGGGTGACATACAAGCCGTTCCAGATGGCCATGGTGTGGCGTGAAGTGATGCTGAGAAGATACTCCGCTTCCTGCATCCGTTCGAGCAGGTTTCTCGGCTTATTGACCGACATGGACGCGGCGACGGCGCCGATCTTTTCATGATCGAAATTCGCCATGACAAGCTTGAGCGCCTGGGGGGTGACGAACGAATCGGCGTCAAGGCATCCCACGAACTCGCTTTTTGAAGCGGCGATGCCGGCATTCAAAGCCGTATGCTTGCCGCCTTTTTCCTTATGAATGATCGACACCTGCGGATTTTGCCGATAGGCCTCGATGACTTCCGCCGTCCTGTCCGTCGAGCCGTCGTCGACGATGATGACCGAGAGCAGGTCTTTCGGATAATCGAGCGCGAGTATTGAATCCACGGTTCCGGCGACCGTATGCTCTTCGTTGTGGCAGGGAACGATGATCGTCACGGAAGGAAAGACGGCAGGCTCCGCAAGGCTGCGCCTGCGCCGCGCCTCCTTGTCGAAAAGGGTGAGCATCAAAAAGACCTCGAAATATAATCCGATGAAGACGGAAAGATAAGTCACATACCCGAAGACGCTTCCCATGTCCGCGGAGTGTACCAGAAGAAAGCCTTGTTTTAAAGGCGCTGTGCGCATACGCGGGCGGTGTTATCATTCGCCAATGCATGAAGAAAAAGTCGGGCGCTTGCACCCTGTATCGGTAGCCCTTCGGGATATCGCGGATATCTTCGCTCGGATGGGCTTCGGGATCGCCTACGGACCCGAACTTGAAGACGAATTTCATAATTTCGACGGTTTGCGGATGTTCAGCGATCATCCAGCGAGAGACATGCAGGATACGTTCTGGATCAAGGATCGCCCGGGATATGTTCTTCGCACTCATACGACTTCAGTCACTATCCGGGAACTTGAGAAGATGGCAAAAAGCGGCGAGACGGAAAAGCGGATGATAAACCCCGGAAAAATGTTTCGGAACGAAGCAACGGACGTAACACACGAAGCGCAATTTTATCAGCTCGATGGCTTTGCTGTCGGTTTCGACATAACGCTTGCGCATCTCAAAGGAACGTTCGCCCGCTTTTATCAGGAATATCTCGGTAAAAACGCGCGCGTCCGTTTCCGTCCGAGCTATTTTCCTTTCACCGAGCCTTCGGTTGAAGTCGATGCATGGTTTGAGCCAGCTGGAAAAGAGGGGCGTTGGCTTGAAATGTGCGGAGCCGGCATGCTGCATCCCGACGTTATAAAAAATGCCGGCCTCGATCCTAGAAAAGTCCAAGGCTTCGCGTTCGGTGGGGGCCTGGAAAGGCTCATTATGGTGAAATACAACATACCGGACATACGTCTATTCCATTCGGGCGATGTCCGCTTCGTGTACGGCTTTTCTTCCGAACCCCTATGAAAGTTTCCCGCGCATGGCTGCAAAAATATTTCGAGACGGAACTTCCGCCTGCGGAGAAGATCGCCGAAGCGCTTACGCTTCATGTCGCGGAAGTCGAGGAAGTAGAACAAGACTCTATGGAAGTGAAAGTGCTGCCCGACAGGGCCGCCTACATGCTCTGCCATCGCGGCATAGCGAAAGAGCTTTCGGCGATACTCGATATCCCGATGAAAAAAGATCCGCTTCGGGAAGCGCCGCCTCAATTTTCCACAACAGACAAGCTGGAAGTAAGGATAGATGAATCAGCATGCCTTCGCCACATGGCCGCTTTGGTAACCGGGGTCAAGGTCGGCCCCTCTCCCGCATGGATGAAAGAAGCGCTTGAAGCGGTCGGCCAACGTTCTATAAACAATATCGTCGATATCACGAACTACCTCACACTCGATATGGGCCAGCCCATGCATGCCTTTGATGCGAGAAAGATCTCGTGGAGCGGGGATATTTTGAAAATAGATATCCGCAGATCGGAAGAAAACGAAAAGGTCCGCATCCTTTCGGGCGAAGAATATCTTTTGCCTGCGGGGACGCTCGTCATTGCCGACGGTACGTCGGGAGAAGCGCTCGATATCGCGGGCATCAAAGGAGGATTTGCATCTGGCATAACCGACGAGACGACTGATCTTTTCATCTCGGTGGGAAATTACGATGGTCCGCTCATACGCAGGACCGCCCAAGCGCTGAAACTTTTTACCGACGCTTCGACGCGGTATCAGAACAAGCCGTCCCCAGAGCTTGTCGCATACGGCATGCAACGCGCCGCGAAATTATTTGCCGACCTTGCGGGAGGCGCTCTCTCCGGAGTCATCGATCTTTATCCGCATCCGGAAAAAAATCCCGCCGTTTCCGTAACTGCGCGAGATATCGCGAAACGCGTCGGTATGGAATATCCCGAAGAAGAGATAAGGCACGTCTTTACGCGCCTCGGTTTCGATTTCAGGGTAGAGGCAGACCTCTTTACCGTGACCGCGCCTTTTGAAAGAAGAGATATTTCGATTCCCGAAGATCTCACCGAGGAGGTTGCCCGCCTCATTGGGTATGATGCGCTACCGGAAGCGGTTTTATCCGCTTCGTCACCGGGAGATCAGGATCGGTTCCGCGGTATCGAACGCATGAAAGACATGCTTGTCGAGCAGGGCTTCATGGAAGTTTCCACGCAATCTTTCGCCGAAGCGGGCGATGTGTATCTCGCGAATCCCTTGGACAAGACGCGTCCGGCACTTCGCACGGCTCTTACTCGCGGCCTTACCGAGGCTCTCGAAAAAGCGAGACAGTACGCTCCGCTTCTTTTAGGCCCCGCCGAAACCCCAAAGCTGTTCGAGGTGGGAAGCGTATTTCCTAAAGAGGGAGAGTATATGGAGCTTGAAATGTCCGAGGCCGTAGAAGCCTGGGGCAACGTCCCAACAAAAGACAATCTTTCGGCGGCGAATCTTGAAGAATATGGAAAAGACTATACCCCCCGCAGGTACCGGCTCGGACCATACCATCCTTTTTCCGTCTATCCATTCGCGATTCGCGATATCGCCTTTTGGTGTCCGGCAAGTGTGGCGGACGGAGAAGCGGAAACGCTCATACGGAACGTGGCAGGCCCACTGCTTGCCCGCCTTGATCTTTTCGATACATTTAAGAAGGATATGCGGGTTTCATACGCATTCCGGCTCGTGCTCCAGGCTTTAGACAGGACGCTTACTGAAGAAGAGATATCCGGAACTATGGGAAAAGTAGAGGACGCGCTTCGCCGGAGCGGCTGGGAAGTGCGATGAGCGAAGACGCTGCCAGTTCATAACATATTGTTATAATTTTTTTATGGATATTCTCATCATCGGCTCAGGTGCGCGTGAACATGCGCTAGCATGGAAACTAAAATCTTCGCCGAAATGCGGAATGCTCTATGTCGCGCCGGGAAACGCCGGTACGGCGATGCTTGCGGAGAATGTTGCCCTGGATGTAAAGGATAATCATGCGGTCGTCGAATTCGCCCGCGAAAAAGGCATCGGTCTCGTCGTCATCGGACCTGACGATCATCTGGCCGCAGGGCTCGCCGATTGGCTTTTCGACGCAGAGATACCGGTTTTCGGGCCGCGCCGGGGCGCAGCGCGGCTTGAGTGGTCGAAAGCGTTCGCGAAGGATTTTATGCACCGCCATCACATTCCGGCCGCCCGCTCGCAGGCATTTTCCGTGTACGAAGAAGCGCTTCATTATCTTCGGAACCAATTCATGCCGGTCGTCATAAAGGCGGACGGCCTCGCGCTCGGCAAAGGGGTAGTCATCGCTGAAACGCACGAAGCTGCCGAGCGCGCGCTCCGCGCTGCAATGGTGGAAGGAGCGTTCGGCGAAGCGGGACGGACCGCCGTCATAGAGGAATTCCTGGAAGGGAAGGAAATATCCGTGCATGTTCTGACGGACGGCATGGCAGGCGCGATATTTCCTCCGTCGAAGGATCATAAGCGGGCGTACGACGAAGATCAGGGGCCGAATACCGGCGGCATGGGCGTCATTGCGCCGGTTTCTGGTGTTGCTATTTCCGAAATGGACGAGATACGGGAAAAAATAATTATGCCGGTCATACGTGGGATGGCGCAGGAAGGGAACGTATTCCAAGGGATTTTGTATCCGGGTATCATGCTTACCAAGGAGGGTCCCAAAGTCATCGAGTTCAATGCGCGATTCGGCGATCCGGAGTGCGAATCCTATATGCGCCTTCTCGAGTCCGACCTTTTGGAATTGATGCTCGCCTCTGCGAACGGAACTTTGAAAAACCAGAGCGTTTCCTGGTCGTCCGATTTCGCGGTCACTGTCATGCTCGCCTCCGCCGGATATCCGGGAGAATACCAGAAAGGTTTTCCCATATCCGGTCTTGAAGAAGCGACTAGTGATCCGTCAATCGTAGTTTTTCATGCGGGAACGACTAAAAGAGGGGATGAAATAGTGACTGCCGGAGGGCGGGTTTTAGGCGTTTCCGCGGTCGGGAAAACACTTGCCGAAGCTAGGGAGCGGGCGTATGCGGCTGTGCAAAAGATCAGCTTTGAAGGTATGCGCTATAGGAGCGATATAGGCAGCATTTAAAGCGCATTCGGGCCCGATCCGCCTCGAATTCATGCTATAATTAAAGAAGCGGGAAGGCGCTTTTTTAATATGGCAAGTACAGAAAAAAAGAAAAAAGAGCCCAAAACCGGCGCCGCCGGGAGCGGATACAGCGCTGAATCGATCACCGTCCTTGAAGGATTGGAGCCGGTCAGGAAACGGCCGGGAATGTATATAGGAACGACCGGCCTTGAAGGACTGCACCATCTCATCTGGGAAGTTTTCGACAACTCGCGCGACGAAGCGATGGGCGGGCATGCGAACGATATAGAGGTCACTCTTCTTCCAAAAAACCTTGTGCGCGTTGCGGACAACGGCCGCGGCGTTCCGGTCGACATTCATAAGCAGACGAAAGTGTCGGCACTTGAGACGATCATGACTACCTTGCATGCTGGAGGGAAGTTCGGAGGGGACGGATACAAGGTGTCGGGCGGCCTGCACGGTGTCGGCGTTTCGGTAGTGAATGCGCTCTCGACATATGCGAAAGCCGAAGTGCATCGGGATGGCGGATACTATATTCAGGAATATGAGCGCGGCAAGGCGAAAGCAAAAGTGAAAAAGGTCGGCTCGTCCGACT
This sequence comes from Patescibacteria group bacterium, assembly GCA_019246385.1. Taxonomy (GTDB): domain Bacteria; phylum Patescibacteriota; class Minisyncoccia; order Phycocordibacterales; family Phycocordibacteraceae; genus Phycocordibacter. Next base: position 10,511 of record JAFAQP010000093.1, read on the forward strand.
GGCGGGGAACTATCATCACCTTTGAAGCTGATCCGCAGATATTTCCAGAGATAAAATACGATTTCAATAAGATCGTCGCGCATCTTCGCCAGCAGGCATACCTCGTGAAAGCGGTGCGCATTTCGGTTATCGATGCGCGGGACTATTCGGGAAAGATAGATCTCGCGGATGTGCGGTATTTCCGGGAACTGGGGTTCCTCGTCCCCTCGCAGACGTTCTATTTCGAGGGAGGACTTAAATCTCTTGTGACGTTTAACAATCGCTTCCAGAAGCCGGTGCACGACAGCGTTTTTTATGTGGAAAAGGAAGCTGACGGGGTCGCGGTCGAGGTCGCTCTCCAGTATGTCGACGATATTTCGGCCCGACTGACCGCGTTCGCAAACAACACCTACAATGCCGAGGGCGGCACGCACGTGACCGGATTCAAAACGGCGCTTACCCGCTCTCTGAACACTTACGCCAGAAAAAACAATATCGTCAAAGAAGCGGAAGAAAACTTCACCGGAGACGATGTTCTCGAAGGTTTGACGGCGATCATTTCGATAAAGATGCGCGAGGTGCAGTTTGAGGGACAGACAAAAGGGAAACTGGGAAGCGTAGAAGCGAGAGGCGCCGTCGAGACAGTTTTCAGCGAAGGCTTCTCGGATTTCCTTGATGCCCATCCGGACGAGGCGCGCGCCATCTGCGCGAAGGTTCTTTTGGCGCTCAAAGCACGCAAAGCTGCGAAAGCCGCGAAAGATTCGGTTTTGAGGAAAGGTGCCCTGGACGGTATGACTTTGCCGGGGAAACTCGCCGATTGTCAGTCAAAAGACGCCTCGGAATCGGAAATATTCATCGTAGAGGGAGACTCAGCCGGAGGGTCTTCGAAACAAGGGCGTGATCGCCGCACGCAGGCGGTGTTGCCGCTTCGGGGCAAGATATTGAATGTCGAACGGGCCAGGCTCGACAAGATGCTTGCGAGCAACGAAATAAAGAATCTCGTGATTGCTATGGGAACCGCGATAGGGGATCTTTTCGATATTTCAAAACTACGCTATCACAAAATAATAATCGCGACGGATGCGGATGTCGACGGAGCGCACATCCGCACGCTTCTTCTCACGCTTTTCTACCGGCACTTCCGGGGAGTCATTGACGGCGGATATCTCTACATCGCCCAACCGCCCCTCTTTAAAGTGAAAATCGGAAAAGAAGTTGGCTATATGCAGGACGAGGCGGAGCTCGAAAAATATCTTAAAGAAAAAGGGATTAAAAAAACGGAACTTGATGAAAGCGGCGCCGGAGAAGGAGAGACTGAAGGCGAAGAAGAAACGCTGGCAGAAGAGGAGGAGAAAACGCCGAAAACTAGAAAATCTACAAAGCCTTCCATTCAGCGCTATAAAGGTCTTGGCGAGATGAATCCGGAAGAATTGTGGGAGACGACTATGGACCCGGAAAGGCGCACCTTGCGCCAGGTGACGATCGAAGATGCGCAGGACGCCGACCGCGTATTCGATATCCTCATGGGTACCGATGTTCCCGCTCGCAAAAGCTTCATTCAATCAAACGCCAAAACCGCGACACTGGATATTTAATTAAAAACTCCTCGGGAGAGGAGTTTTAAAGCTTGGAATTCGCACCCGTCGATATTAAGGCGTCGTGACGACCGTGTAATGGATTATATTGTTCGCCTTGTTGGATTCATTGATGCGGCCTGACGGATCGACGTTCAGCGTGAACGTGCCGTTGCTGTTCGGGTCGAAACTATCGAAGCCGAGAGTGAATTCGATGCGGTCGCCAGGACCCAGAGCCTGCTGCATAGGGGAGTTGAAGATGTAGGAAGGCAGAGTCGGTAAAACTGCGCTGAAGTCGAACTGCGGCGAAGTTTTCGTGCCCACATTTTCTACTGAGAACCGGACAGCGACGCGGTACTGGGAATTGCTGCGACTCGGGGTCGAAGAGGCGATGAAGACTCCGCTCGTCTTGTCTACGACGCCAACTTCAATGACGTGCGCCGTGAGATCAACGTATCCGTTCGGGTTCGAGACCTGGCCGGAACCGCTGCTGCCCAAAGGATACGTCTGAGAAGTAGTGGGTCCCGGAGTTACCGGATGCGGGGTCGGCTTTGGAGTAGGCGTCGGCGTCGGTGTGGGGGTCGGAGTCGGCGTGGCTGGTGTGGTCGTCGTGGCTACAGTTGCAGGACTCGTCCCAAAGGAATCGTTCTCTATCGTAAGGGAGTTTTTGCCTGTAACGGTCGACTTATTCGAGCCGTTCGGAGTGAAATCGATATACACCGTCACATCTATGAAGCGGTTCTTCGAAGAATAGGGCGTAAGGGTGATCGAATTTGAGGCATTCAAAAAGTTGAACGGCACATTGCAGTACACGTTCGATTCTGCGCCGGAAGGAGCCGGAGAAGTGAAGTACACGCCGTCAGCGCAGTCGTAACGGAATGTATACGACCCGTCGCTAGATTTCTTATTGTGCGTCCAGGTGAGAGTAAAGGGAACGCCGGCCTGCACGGTTGAAGAAGGGAGCGAAAGCGTTATCGTCTCGCCTCCGTTTGCAGGGACGAATACCGATGTCAAAC
>JAFAQP010000084.1 GCA_019246385.1 Patescibacteria group bacterium
CAGGCTCTTTTAGGACCTACATGCGATGGGCATATAGCGGCCGTGCAGGCCTTTATAGCATTGATCAAAGACACAAGGGCTGCACAGTTAGTCAGAGTTCTTGCTGAAAGAGAAGGAAAAGACGGACCTCCCCAGTAATAAGGCATAATCGGCACTATGGAAAGCAACAAGCCGTTTTCAGTCGGCCTCGCGCTTGGCGGCGGTACGACGTTCGGAGTCGCGCATGTAGGGGTATTGAAAGCGCTTATTGACGAAGAGATACCGATTCATTGCATAAGCGGCACGAGCGCCGGAGCGCTGGTTGCCGGAGGTTTTGCTTTCGGGTTGCGGATACCGGAACTTATCGAAATGGCACGTAACCTGAAATGGAGCAAATTATCGAGATTCGGCTACTCACGGCTCGGTATACATTCCAATGAAAGGATGGGCAAATTTATTATCGATATGCTCGGCGATGTCCGGATAGAAGATGCGAACATACCTCTTGCCATAGTCGCCACTGACATCGAGACGCACCGCATGGTCATATTCCGGTCCGGCAGCCTGGAAAAGACAGTGCGCGCGAGCACTTCAATTCCCGGTCTATTCACGCCCGTAGAAGTCGACGGAAGGCTACTCGTTGACGGCGGCCTTACGGAAAAAGTACCTATTACAGCCCTCGAGGAAATGGGCGCTTCGGTAAAAATTGCAGTGAATCTTTCCGCGAAGGGGGAGCACGAAAGGCCAAAGAACGTTCTCGACGTCATCTCCTCGTCTCTAACGATACTTGAGCGTCATCGTGACAGGGAACTGAGTGCTAGTACAGACGTGCTGATCGAGCCGGCGCTTGACGGGTTCGATGCTTCAAAATTCAAGAATATAGAAGAAATTATGGAAGAAGGATATCGGGCAACTATGCGGGAGATTCCCGCCCTCAGAGAGAAAATAGCAACCAAACGAATTGAACGAAGAAAACTTATCGATAGGATTCGCTCTTTTTTCAGATGATCTTTGCCGGTAAGGATGGTAGTATAGAATCATGAATAAACTTTTGGTCTGGTGCGCCGTCATTCTTGGCGTTATCTTTTTAATCGGTAGCTTCATGTACTTCACTACTTCCGCCGGTGCTCTCCCGGGCTTCATGCCGGGTTTTCAAACCGGAGCGACCAATATTCATTACAAACACGCTATCGCGTCTTTGCTCGTAGGCGTGGCGCTGTTCGCTTTCGCGTGGTTTCAGAGCAAGCCGAAGAAAAGCGCCTAAGCGAGCGCTGCGAGACACAGCCCCGCCGCTACGATGCAGTAAAAGGCGAACGGCGTCAGTTTTTTGCTTTCAAAATATTTTGTTAGAAATCGAACAGAAAAATATGCGGCTATTGCTGACCACGCGGCGCCCCACGCCGCTGGGCCGAGAAAAATGCCTCCGCTTCCGAATAAATCCGGTATTTTCAGTACCGATGCGGCAAAAATGACTGGTGTTGCCAGAAGGAACGCATATCGGGCCGCATTTTCGTGAGAAAGGCTACTCAGTAGGCCGCCCGTCATAGTCAATCCCGTCCGCGAGAAGCCCGGGATAAGCGCAAGGCATTCCGCGAGCCCGATGCCGACGGCTTGCTTCCAAGTAAGTTTCGCGAGCGTCGTGTCATCCGCTTTTTCTTCAGGAAGTTTCGCGCGCAGTTTTTCCGCGCTATACAAAAGGATGCCGTTTAAAAAGAGTGCGCCGGCGACGAGCCGGGGAGCCGCGAAAAGCCGGGATACCTGTTCTTGAAACAGCAAGCCGAGTATCCCGACAGGGACAGTGCTTACAATAATGAGCCACCCGAGCTTTCCGTACGGGTCTTTTTCGGATATTTCGCGCCGATAGAGAGAGCGGAAAATGCCACCCGTTATATTCATCCAATCCTTCCAAAAAAATCCCAAAAGAACGAGCGCTGTTGCCAGGTGCGTCAATACGATAAATGCCACGAATTGCGGGCTTGACTCATCCACTCGCCATCCGAGAAGCGACGGCAAAAGGATACTGTGGCCAAGACTTGAAACGGGAAAAAGCTCAGTAAGTCCCTGAAGAAAACCGAGAAGAGCGGTTTGCGAGTACGACAGCATGCGTAAAGTATATCTGACGGAAATTTAAGATAAAAAATTCTTGCATGGCCACCTTGACTTTTATTCAAAATAATTTATCTTGCGAATTTGATGGCGCTCTTTAACACCGAAAGGATAACTCGCACTGCAAAGACTGCTTTGCGTTCGGCCGCCTTTCTTGCCGCATTGGTTGGGCCACTAGCTGCCGAAAGTAAGGAAGCAAAGACCCAGGTACATGCAGTGGAATCAAGCTCTTATTCTCTTTATAGGTTCAAAAACCTTGATGGTAATTCACTGCATATCATCCAAGGAGCGTTCGGCCGACTTGAGCCCTATTTGTGTGATACAGAGAGCCTTAGATGCGAACCCGAAGTCCAGTCAGCCACGGCAAAAAAAGCCGACACGTTAGAGAATTCGCCGGTAACATTTTCAAAATCCGAAAAGAATAAACCAGGTCAAATAGTTTTTCATGACGCGAAAGGGTTCGAGCTTGCGAGATATGAAACGACAGATCAGATTACGAACGGGATTGCCGCCCCGGATGGAGCCTCGTTCGCATATTATGTCCCTGCGATTACCAACGAAACAAATACCAAGAAGTTCGTTCTTTTACATTTAGAGAAGGGCAAAATCAACAGGAGCGAATTTTCTTATACGGTAGCGCAAAAATGGGAAATGCTGACTGAAGCAAACCGCCTACACAGCTTCAGTCCGGACGGTTCGCGCTATGCGTTCATCGAAGATAGTGACAATTTTCCTGCACCCCGTATTGTGCCGGTCACCGAAGGACTCAATCAATCGATGAAGGTTGGCTGGCAGTATTTAGGTGTAGTAGCGGACATCTTATTTGTCTCAAATAACACACTGCTTCTGCAGGCAAACACAAAATCAAGCCCGTATGACTGGTCGCTCCATCAAATTGATATAGAAAGAGACACTCATAAAGAGGTTCTAAAAAGTATTTCTATACTTGATGAAATAAAGAGATTAGTAAATGGAAAAGTGCTCGTGCCTGTAATGGACGGCCCAAATATGAAGCCGATGGTGTATGACCCTGCTACATATACCGCTTCTTCTTTTTCCGGATTGAACTGGTCAAAACGCCATTACCACAACAAGAGAGAAATTATCGATTTTTCAAACCATTCGCATGGCGTCCTTGTTGAACCGGAAAAAACCCTTTCGAAAAACGCACCTCTTATCGTATGGCTTCATGGCGGGCCATTTAGGCAGGTAGCTACGGATTTTCATTCTTATCCGAGCTATGCGACATACGATTGGATGCTTGATGAAGTCGCGGCACGGGGTGCGGCCGTTCTGAAGCTTGATTATCCGGGGAGTTACGGCTATGGAAACTCGTACGTTTATTCTCTAACAGGTGGCAACGGCGTGACAGAAATACAAAGCGTGATTGATGATATACGCGAATTTAAAGCCCTCTCAGGAATGAAAGGCGATACGCATGTAGTTGGAAACAGCTATGGCGGATATATGGCTGCTAAGCTCATCGCGGATTATCCGCAAGAGATACGCTCTGCGATACCGATAAACGGCGTGTTTGATTGGAGAACGCTTCTCGATTACTTGCGCACGTCCATTTTCAATGTTCAGTTTGGAGGACTGTATGACCCCAAACACCCAACGCCATACGAAAACGCGTCAATCACGATGCGTGTTCCCAATCTCACTTCTCGAAACAACATAATGGTTGTGGTAAGCGGGGAAGATGACGTCATTAATAACGATCAGTCTTTTGCATTCGTGGAGTTATTGAGGAGTCATAAACAAAGAGTAATGCAATTATTACTTCCTGGAGAAAAGCATATACTCACGAAAGCATCCTCCAATGAACTTTTGTGTCATGCCTTACTCCAGCAGATCTTTAGTAAGGACCCACCGGACTCGTGCAAATTTTAGTCCCAAGCTACGCACAGTGACGGGCTACATGGACTAGGAAAACAAATGCGGCTCGTCTGCTACAATAACCTGCTTCATGCTTGCAACCGCCCTCATCGCGTTTCGTGAATTTTTCGAAGCGTTTCTCATCATCGGCGTTTTCCTGGGCGTATCGAAGAAGCTTAAGCTGAAAAAAGGCCTTGAGATCTGGCTTGCGGCTGCAACCGGCTTTTTCTTGAGCTTCTCTGTCATCCTCTTCATCTACATTTTCGGAGCCGCGGCGCGTCCGTTTCTCACTGAGCATACTGCCGATCTTCTTGAGAGCTATCTCCTTGTTTTTTCAGGCCTCTTTATCGCTTATGTGATCCTATCGCTCCACGGCGCCATGAACAAGAGCCGATCGCGGATGGTATCGGCGGCTCAGGGGAAACTCGAAGAGGAGGCATTCGATGTCGCGTTTTTTTTCACAATCGCATTTTTAGTGTTGCGCGAAGGATTCGAGGTAGCGTTATTTTCGGCGAGCATTTCACTGTTCAACGCATTTCTTCAGAATGCCGCAGGATTGATCTTTGGTTTTTTAGCTGCGGCATTTCTCGGTGTCATGACTTTTTTTGCATACGTCCGTTTTCCGGTGGGGAAGGTGTTCAAAACGACGGAATATCTGGTTCTCATCGTCGGTGCCTCATTGACGCAGATGGGGATCACTAAACTCTTGCAAACGCATTTCGGCGTCCTGCTTTCGAATATGGCTCCACTTCGCCTGCAGTTCCTTCCGGATGAGGAATCTTGGGGAGGCACGCTGCTTCAGGGATTTTTAGGTATAGACCGCGAGTATAGCGGCATACGTTTCTTACTCTCCCTTCTGTACATTGGCTGTATCTATTTTTTCTTTTTGCGTCCCCGCGAGATCGTGCGAAGAGGAAAGTAGCGCGGTTGGTCAGCCAGATTCTTAGATAAGGCGTATTCCACCGACGCCGCCAAGAAGCATTAGAATCCCCACAATGAGGGCGACTACCGCGACGACAAGCGCCAGAGTGCGGTTGGGATAAAAGAAATGAATGCCGTATCCGAGGAAGAATATAACTTCGCACAAAGCGAGTAATGACATATGGAGAAGCTAAATTTTTAATCTTTTACAATATCACCCTTCTGTGTAGAACGTATTAAGCCTCGAAAGGCCGTTCGGGATCGCGGTTCTCTGGACCGAATCCGCGTCTAAATCGAAAAGTTCCTGCGCCGAGATATTCTTTGGCCCTCCCGGCTTAACGACATGTAGTATTTTAGAAATTGGACGCCGATTTTTATCCGCGATGTCGTACCCGAGATCTCTAAAGGTTAGTTCGAAGCTTTGTAATGACTTCAGCAGACCGGTTACGTCGCTTTGATACATATTTCCGAAAAAGA
>JAFAQP010000099.1 GCA_019246385.1 Patescibacteria group bacterium
CGGCATGCGGTCGTACGGTACTCATGCTATTTCAAAAGGGCCAGCGAAACGCCCACTATCGCGAAAACGATCGATAATATCCAATAGCGCATCGTGACCTTGCTTCCGGGCCAGCCGATCGCTTCGAAATGGTGGTGCAAAGGAGCGATGCGGAATACTTTTTTTCCGCGACGAAATTTCTTCGAGAAAACTTGAACGATATTCGAGAGAACCGTTGCCACGAGGATGAGGGCGATTATAGGCAATACCGAAACTCCTCTTCCCTCGCCCAGGGTGTCGGTCATGAACGCTATCGTGGCAATCGTCATCGTGAGGCCCATCGATCCCGTTTCAGTCATCCAAAAGCGCGCCGGCGGAATGTTGAACCACAGAAATGCGAGAAGCGCTCCGACGACGGTCGCCGAGAAAGCGGCGATATCTATCTGGTTCTGGTAAAACGCAATGAGTGCATACGCGAAAAAGATGGATCCGAACACCCCTCCTGACAGCCCGTCAATGCCGTCTATGACGCCGGATGCGTACAGGAATACCATCACGAAAATAAAGATGGGTATAATGCCCCACCCCACGAAAACAGTTCCGCCGAAAAGAAGCGATATCGAATTCGCTCCGAGTTTCGCATAAAACCACCAGCCTATGAAAAGCGCGATGAAAGAAACAAAAACAAGCCTGTAGCGCAAGTGAATGCCTTTTTCCCCTTCCGGGTTCATGACATCCAGAGTGTCATTCAAGAGTCCCATGAGGGAACCGAGAATAAGTGTCGTGAAAGGTATCCACGTTTGACTTCGCGAGAAAAAATCGAACTTCGATGCCCAGCTTCCCGGAAAAAAACGATCAAGCGCATACAGAAGGATGGTGGTTATGCCCACCGATCCCCAGACGACTATTCCTCCCATTCGCGGTGTTTTCGTTTCTATTTCGGTTCTTAATTTTCCGAATTCCAAAGCGTCAGTCCCGTCAAGGGCGATCTTGCCCGGCTTTTTTTTCCAGATCTTATATTTGTAAAGATAGTGGGTGAGAAGGGGCGTAATACCGATGCCTATGCAAAACGCGATGAAAGCGGGAGTAAAAACCTTAAGGAGACTGAGAACCATCTTGGCATAGTATCACGCGTTTAAGCGCCCTTTTGATGTTCACTGCGAGATTTTCCATATCGGTGTCGCGGCCTTCCCTGGTAGACCCGAGAATGACCGCGACGACCGGCCTGCCGGGCAATGGTTCGAAAAGTATGGCGAGATTGCCTCCGGCCAGGTCCGTGTAGCCCGTTTTTGAAGCGATGCCGCCGCCGACTACTTCAAGCACGCTCGAAGTGTTTTCCGCATGATGCACAATGCCGCTTTCTGAAGTGAACGTCGCTTTTTCATAGTGTGTGCCTTCGACGAGCCGCGGTTCCGTCTGGACGATATTCGAGAGAAGCGCGGCCACATCTCTTGCCGAGCCGAATGCGCCGGCCGTCGTTGACGATATATCGAGACCGGTATCGTCGCTGAAATACGTCTCATTTAATCCGAGCGAACGCGCCTTTTCGTTCATGCCAGCTATGAATGCGCTGAACGGCTCATTTTTTTTCGCTGCTGCAGCCTCCGCTATCGCATGTATCCCGTCATTTGCTGAAACCATCAGCGTATAATCAAGAAGATCCTGCGCCTTCCACACTTCTCCCACTCGTAATCCGGCGTCTCCTTCGGGAGAAAGGTCTTCCGGCGTTATCGATATGGCATCGTTTGGACTGAGGATATCGAAAGCGGTATATGCGGTCGCGAGTTTCGTCAATGAAGCGAGAGGAAGCTGCGCCTCGGCGTTCTTTTCGAAAAGTACGGTCCCGCTTGTCAGGTCTTTTGCATACGCTGCTTTCGCGATGAGGGATACAGGGAATTCTATTTCTTTGCATGCAGCAGACTGGGCAATACTTTCCGGCGCGTTTTGTGCAGGGGCGCGGTCTAAAAAAAAGATCGCGGCAAGGAGCAAACCAGTGAGAGCGGCATAGACCGCATAACGTAACGCCTTATGCGGCATGGCCTTCTTCGAGCGGATCCGGAATAGGCGCTTCTCGTTCTTTGAAGATCCGTTCCATTTCAGCGCGGGTCTCAGAATATTCCGGAAGTTCTGACAGTGTGCCAACGCCGAGAAATGCCGGCAATTCGGGGGTAGCTCGGTAGAGAAAACTTCGTTTGTCATCGGGATTCTCTATGCGTTCGATCAGGCCGCGTACAAGAAGCGAGCGCAAAATGGAAGCACAATTGACTCCGCGGATATAGTCGATATCACTTTTCTGTATCGGTCCTCGGAATATGATGACCGAAAGGGTTTCAAGGCCCGCTTTTCCCAACGGTCCCTCGAGTTCGTCTTTTCGCATGCGCTCAATGACCGCATGGGCTTCAGGCGCCGTCGCGAGCGCGACGCCGCGTTCCCGGACGAGGCGCAGGCCTCTCGCGCCGAGGTTTGCTTCAAGCGAATGAAGCGCGGCTTCCACCTGATCGGCCGGCGTTTTAGTCGCCCGGGCCAATTCATCCACGGACAGCGCTCCTCCTTTGAAGAAGAGCACCGCTTCTATGAGGTTTTCAAGCGATGCATCATCCATATCAATCGAGACGCGGAGCTTTCAGCTCCCCGTTATATCCCATCGTTATTTCTCCGAACGAGACATGCTGGTCGACATTCAAGAGCCCGCGTTTCACGAGTTCAAGCATAGCAAGGAAACTTACGACAATTTCAAGTTTTCCGCCAGCCTGCTCCGCCGTTGAAAAGTCGCGGAACGTCATGTGAATCGCTTTTTCTATGCGTGCGGAAAGGCGTTTCATCATTTCTTCAAGAGATACCACCTCTCTGACGGTAACTTCTTCCCGCGGAGCGGATTCCTTTGGAGCATTCGCGAGGACGCGAGAAGCAGCTTCTCGTATGGAGGCCAATGATACGTCATCTGAAGGAGTAAAGATGGGGTCTGAAACGCGAGCGCCCGGGCCGAAAAACATGTGCTCCGTCGATCCGGCGAACCGTTTTGCCGCGTTTCGTATGATCTGATACAGGGCGAGGCGGAATTCCAGGTCTTTCACATCGCCTTCTTCTTCATCAGTGAGACTAAGAACGGGAAGGAGCGAACGCGATTTTATCAGCAGGAGCGTCGCTGCCACAACGACAAAGTGGGCTGCCTGCCCCACGGGGAACGCAACATGGCTTTGAAGATACGCGAGAAAGTCATCGGCCACCTGGGAAAGCGAAATATCGGAAACGAGCATCTTTCGTTCTTCTATGAGGTCCAAGAGAAGGTCGAGAGGTCCTTCGAATTCGCCGGCTTTTATGCTGAAAGCGGTCTCCATTTTTTAGAATGATAACATCCGGTTCCGTATTTAATATAACGATTGAAGGCTGGAAGCCGTTGAAGTGGCTAAAGAGGCGCGTGTGCGTTAAAATCGGAGAATGAAAATCGAGTACACGGTTCCCAAAGGCGCGGCAAGTATAGACCTTATCGCGGGAGATACCACAAAAGTCATCGAAGATCACAAAGGTACGACCGTACTGAAGCTTGGCATCGGCAAGAGTGATGAGATCACCCGCCGGACGTTCATCTCCCTTACCAGGAAAGCGGTCAAGACGGCGAAGGAGCAAAGGCTTTCGACCATAGCCTTCTCATTCAAGGACTTTCAATTTCCTGCTCTTCGCGCTACGTCAGACAGAGAACTCGGACGTCTTTTGGGGGAAAATCTCGAAATGGCCAACTATGAATTCACAAAATACAAAACTCCTCCCCATGGCGGCTTTCAGTCCGTAGAGACGGTCTATATTTCCGACGCGACAGGAGAAGCCAAAAAAGGAATAGCCGAAGGTCAGATGATCGCGCAGGAGATACATTATTGCCGCGATCTCGCCAACACTCCAGGCGGCGATATGACGCCGACGTCGCTTGCCGAGGCGGCAAAGCGGCAGCTCAGAGGAACCGCTGCGGAAGTATCGATACTTTCTCTTTCTGACATTAAAAAGTTAAAGATGGGCCTTGTCCTTGGCGTCGCGAAAGGTTCTGCGCAAGAACCGAAATTCATCATAGCGGAATATTGGGGAGCGGGAAAAGCGGCGAAAGAAAAACCTATCGTGCTCGTGGGAAAAGGCATAACTTTTGACACCGGAGGAATCAATCTGAAGCCCTCGGACTCTCTCATGGGAATGAATCATGACATGGCGGGTGGAGCTTCAGTCATCGCTGCGACCGCTATAGCGGCAAAGATGAAAATGAAACGGAATGTTGTCGCCCTCGTTCCGGCCGTCGAAAATGCCATTTCCGGTTCCTCCTATCTACCGGGCGACATACTGAGGGCTATGAACGGCACCTTTGTCGAGGTGTTGAATACCGACGCGGAAGGCCGGCTCATTTTAGGTGATGCGCTTACGTATGCCGAACGGTACTCCCCTCGCCTTGTCGTGGATGTCGCCACCTTGACCGGCGCCGCTTTGATCGCGCTCGGCAAGCGCGCCTCGGCCATCATGACGAAAAATCAGGAGCTTGAGGACCTGCTTCGCAGGCTCGGAGAGGAGTCCGGTGAATATGTTTGGCCCTTTCCTTTATGGAAGGAATACGAAACTGACTTGAAAAGCGCACACGCCGACATCGCGAATGTTCCCGCCTCTAAAGGGACCGGCGGCGGAACGATACAAGGTGGAATATTCCTTGCGCGCTTCGCAGCGAACTTTCCCCGCTGGGCCCATATCGATATCGCGCCGCGCATGGAATCCATTCCGGAAGACCATCTCGCGAAAGGCGCAACGGGCGCTCCCGTGCGGCTTTTGGTGAGACTTATTGAAAATTTTTAATCATCCAAGTTTTCTGACAGCAGCGTATCGATGCGGTTCATGTCGCGGGGGAACGGCACCGCTTCTTTCACGTTCGCAAGACCGAGCATGCGCGCGGTAAGCCGCTCTAAACCGGTCGAAGAACCTCCGTGCGGAGGCATGCCGTATTTGAACGCCTGGAGATAGAAAGAGAACTTCTTCGGATCCATGCCGCGGCTCCCGATGCGCTTTACCATTTCTTCGTAATTGTGGATGCGCTGTGCGCCGGAGTTTATCTCCAGGCCTCTGAAGAGAAGATCGAAGCCCCGCGAATAGGGCGCCTCATTGGGAGCTTCATATGTGTAAAATGCTCTTCCTGCCGTGGGAAAGCGCGTGATAAAAACGAAATCGGAATCATGTTCTTTCAGGGCCCACTCAGAAATTCTGCGCTCATGGTCCGGCTCCATGTCATCGGCCGATTCCGGCACGGCCAATATCTTTTGCGCTTCACGCAGCGTGAGTACCGGAAACGGTTTGTCCGCTTTCGGAACGTCTGCATTGAATCGGGCGAAGATTGCGGCATGCTCCTTCGCTTTAGCAACGACCTCTCGAATGACCGTCTCGAGCACGGCCATTACGTCGCGCTCATCGTCGATGAATCCCATCTCGAAGTCCATTTGGGTCAATTCCGACAAGTGCCGGGTAGTTGCGCTTTTCTCTGCGCGAAATATACGCGCAATCGTGAATACGCGTTCGAACGCACCCACCATTATCTGCTTATACAGCTGGGGCGACGTGGCGAGATACGCGGTTTTGTCGTAGAAATAATTCACTTTGAAAACGGCAGCCCCGCCTTCGGCGTCCCCGCCTACGAGTGCCGGAGCCTGAAATTCCATGAATCCTTGCCTGCGCAGAGATGAACGATATGCTTCAAGAAGCGTCGCCTGAAGAGTGAAGATGTCTCGTTCGCGATTCGACCGGATAGTAAAGGGCCGATAGTTGAGAAGCGTTTCGAGATTCACTACCGTATCTTTCTCGAAAGGGAGCTCATACGCTTCCGAAAGGATCGTAATACCGAGCAGTTCAATCTCGATGTCCCCGGTTGGTGAATCGGCCTTGATCATTTTTTCAGGCCGCTTATTGACGACGCCTTTTGCTTCTATGACCCATTCGGCACGCACCGTTTCCACGGCGGCATGCGCTTCGGCATGGGAAGGAAGCGCTACCATCTGCACCATCCCGGTCCCGTCGCGCAATTCTATGAATATGAGTTTGCCATGATCGCGTCTCGCATCGACCCATCCTTTTACTGTCACCTCTTTTCCGATCCTACCGTGCAGATCTTTTATAAGCGTGCGTTCCATGATCTATGTTCCTACGCCGATTTTTTTACGAACGTCACGCATTTTGGCTGAGGCGATCGACGCTGCCTTTTCAGCACCTTCCGTGAGAACGGCCTTCACGTCATCGTCTGAAAGAGCATTACGCTTGGCACGCATCGGTGAGATAACGGCATCAAGATCGTCTATCAGCGCTTCCTTTAGCGCTTTATAGTTTCCCATATTTTTTTCGTACAGAGAAGCGAGTTCTTCTTCCGGTTTCAGAAGCCGGTGTATCGCAAGAACATTAGACGGCGTAGTTCCAGAGGAGTCGGTGACTATAGACATGACGGAACGGGCGATCTCATCCGTAGAGCCGAAAAGGGGTATGGTATTACCGTAGCTTTTGCTCATCTTCTGTCCATCAGTTCCGGGAACGACAGCGACCGCATCAAGTATTTTTTCATGAGGCTCTTTGAATGTGTCGCCGTACATATGGTTGAATTTAGATGCCGCTTCGCGCGCATACTCGACATGCTGCCGCTGATCGGCGCCCACGGGTACGAAATCGGTATCATACAGAAGAATATCAGCGGCCATGAGCATAGGGTAATTGAATAGTCCGGCATTCGCCTCGAGACCTTTCGCGATTTTGTCTTTATAGGCATGCGCTTGCATCAAAAACGGCACGGAAACAAGGCACTCGAATACCCAAGCGAGCTCCGTATGCTCTAGTACGGCTGACTGATTGAAAAGTACCGTTTTCGAAGGATCAATGCCGACCGCTATCAGATCTTTGGCACCCTCAATCGTATTGTTCCGCAGCTGAGCGGGATCTTTAACGGTTGTCAGCGCGTGATAATCGACGATGCAATAGATGCAGTCGAAATCGTCCACCATGGAAACCCATTGCTTTAATGCACCGAAGTAGTTTCCTATATGGAGCGTACCGGAAGGCTGTATCCCGCTAAAAACCCTTTTTTTTGCCATTTCTGAATACTAGCAGAAAATCAGGTTATTTTAAGCTTCGTTATCGAGGCTGAGCTTTTGCTTTCTCGCTGTTCCGGTCGCTCCGCTTCGTCAATAAGAGATTGTGAAACATTCCTGAGGAGTGCGGCCGATTCTTCTACCTGACGCAGGGACTCTTCCGCAGCAGGCGGAAGCGTCCCGTATGTGCCTGAAAGGAGGAGAGCCAGGGATTTATGGATCCGAATAAGGGGTTCCTCAAGACCTTTTGAGATGGTAGTGCGGAGTTCAAGCCGCAAATTCTCGTATTGGCGCATCTTGTCTTGAGCTTTGGCAAGAGCTTTCGAAAGCTCGGCGGTGTCGCGCTCCCGCATTGACATTCCGTGAATCCGGAAAGCATTCAAAAGAAGCATATAGCCGAAAACTAATATGGCGACCAGCGTATAGCCGGCTATGTGCCAATCGCCGCTTACATTCCCGACGAGCGCCCACGAGGCGCCTGAAAGGATAAGCAGAATGAAACCCGTCCGGTACATACTAAGAGGTGGGAAGTATGACAGTAAAGCGCGACCCACTTCCGCTGCCTTTTGATTGCGCGGTTATGGTGCCGCCATGGGCGACAACGACCTGCTTTGCTATAAAAAGACCGTATCCTGTCGAATGGACATTGATGCGGATGGAATCCTTGCCATGGCCACCTTCCGTGAATAAGTGCGCCATATCTTCAGGAGTGATACCGACCCCTGAATCCTCGACCTCGAAGCGCACCGCATCTTTATCGCGCATGAGCCGCACGGCGATGGTGCCGGCGGGCGTGTATTTGATGGCGTTGTCTATGAGATTCCTCAAGACATGGCGGCGAATTTTATCTTCGTCGCCTTCCAGCATATATGCACCATCCCCGACCGTAAGGGAAAGATTCAGTTTTTTGTCCTGTGCTGCGCTCTGCAGGTCTTTCACGGATTCAAGGACCGCCTGCTTGAAATCGAACGGCAGTTTGCGATAGGTAAAGGTTCCCTTTTTCATATTCGCTCCGTCAAGAATGTCCATAACGGTGTCGACTCCTTTGCGGACATCCGCAAGCATGGTCGCAGCCATCCCGGAAAGCGCCTCAGATACGGGTCCGTAATCACCCTCCCCTATCGCAGCGAATGCCGCGGCGCTTTTACCGAGATATCCTTTTATCTCGTGGCTGATGAAGTGCAGCAGATTCTCCTGCTGGAGGTTGGCGCGTTTCAATTCCTCGTACAAACGTACTTTCTCGAGGGTGATCGCGATAACATTGACGAAGCTTGCCATCGCCTCCCGCTCATACTCCCCCAGATCGCCCGATACGCGGTTCAAGCTTATGAGGAGCACTCCTTTGACATCTGTCTCTCCGAGAAGCGGATATGCGAAAGAGGAGCGGATGAAAGAGTCTTTCTGAAGCGTTCTGCAGAGTTCAGGAGAAATGAGTATGCCGCAGATGTCCTCGATACGTTCGGTATATGCCGGACGCTTCGTAGTAACGGCACGCATGATGACCGAAGCCGGTATCGCCCCGTGCGCGTCATGAAATGAACCGCCAACAGCCTCGAGGTCCGACACTCGTTTCGATGCGGCCTGCGCAAGCGGCAACAAATTCATTCCATCGTATCCGAGCATGCCGACTATTTCGAAATCAAATTCTTGGCGTATCATTTCAGTCACCCGCTTCGCCATTTCGGCGCTTTCCAGAGAAAGCGTGGCTATCTCATAGAGCTTCCCGAGAAGAGATAAGGTTTTATTTTTGATCGCCAGTTCAAGACCGTGTTTATAGACTATTTCATTCGCAGCCTTTAACTGCTCCTCATAGGAAATCTCAGCTGCAGCCTGCATGCGTACGGCGTCGGCCATGTACTAGTTATAACAGACTAAGTCAGGAGGCTCGTGGGAATTTCACTTACCGAAAGTTCAGCGATAAGACCCTTCACGGCGTCTTTGCACACTTCGTGCGAGGCCCTGCCGAAGAGGCGTTCGTATTGCGCAACGAGGCGGTTCACGACTTCCTTCGGGTCGGTCTCCGTTATCGATATCTCTCCCTTTTTCGCATCGACAACCGAAAGACCAGCCACTTTTTGGGCTTCGCTCCAGGCCAGAGGGCCGATGACAAGCGCCTGTTCTTTTATTATTTTGACGGCGATCTGATCGAAAAGAGGCATATGTTATTCGTGCGTTTTCACGCTCGCAAATCCCAGTATCCCGAATGAGAGAAGGAACGTTCCCAAAGTAAGAATGAGATCGCCGAAATCGGCATTGTAGTAAGTACCCACTGTGGTCGTGTACGAGAATATCGTATCCGCGACGAACATCACGAAGAGTCCTCCAAGAATCGCATAGACGTCGCTCTTATATCGCCCGCCTAGATATTTGAATGAAAGGCCCGATACGATGACTGATATCGAAAGCCCTACGAAATCGCCGAGCGGATACACGATGTCGAGGAATGCTTTAAGCGCGCTCTCTCCTTCCGGCACGAGCACATTTTGTCTCGCGACTACAACGAGAAGGTAATATGCGAACGCAAAAATAACGAAGGGAGCCAGAAAAACAAATGTTTTTGCCGTTTTGTTCCGCAATCCGAACTGCGCACCGGTTGCCCGCGAAAGGTAGACGGCTCCCAGTCCGTAAAAGAAAATGCTTGGGGCAAAGCCGATATCCGCTAAAGACGGATAGGGAGCCGGAACGTTCAGGAAAAAGTTGTAATACGACCATATCGTTTCGCCGCATCCCCAGAGAAAGATACCGAGTCCTATGAAAAAAACGGCACGGCCGACTGCGCTCGTGAAAGTTCCCCACATTTTCGAGGATGCCATCGCGATCGCTCCTCCTATGAGCGGTATCAGGCCGAAGAGAAAGGAGAAAAGATAATTATAGAAACCGGAGGTAGTATGAGTTGCAAAGAGCCACACCCAGAGAAGAAAAAGCAAAAGCAGGAAAATCAGAGAGAGCGCCTGAAAGCGATTAAGCTTCATCTGTTTACACTGTAGAACGCGTCGTCGATCTGTCAAACGAAATGCACAGGTGGTTTGGAAAAGCCATTAAACCGACCGACCATAACGAGGTTATATGCGCCCACGGTATGGAACACCAGCTTGTCCCCTGGTTCGATATCTTGCGGTAGATGCGCTTCGCGGCTTATGACGTCCCAGCTGTCTCCGGTGGGGCCGGCGAGCGCGAAGACCGCCTCTCCTGCGTTGTACGAAGGACGCAGGCTCGTGACGTGATAGCGTATCGAGCCTTGATACGCGAGGCTCTCAAAAAGCCCGTTATATACGCCGGCATCGAGGAAAAGCCAGGTATGCTCTATTCGTTCGATACGGGCAATAACGCTTGCAATAAGTACTGCCGCTTCAGCCACCATAGCACGTCCTGGTTCTACGATAAGGTCGGGCTGATAAGGTAATTTCTCACAAGCTTTTTTTATCGACTGCGCTATCTCTTCGAGTTTTAATTCCTGTTCGGATGATGCGTATACGCACGGATATCCTCCGCCTATATTCAGGACCTGGATGCGGATGCCTATCTCGTCGAGGTGGCCGAGAATAGGCACGAGACTTTCGATCGCTTCTGCCCACGCTAAGGGGTTACTTGCCTGAGAGCCCACGTGGAAGCTGATGCCGTAGGGAATGAGGCCTATTTCTTTTGCGCGTACAAGAAGGGGGACCACGTTCTCGCGCGCCGTGCCGAATTTTTCGGAAAAACGGTACACGCTTCCCGCGTCGTTCACGTTCATCCGCACGTATACTCGCGCATGAGGGGAAAGCGCGGCTATTTTATCCAGTTCAGAATGTGAATCGAAAGCAAACCGATCCACCCCGTATTCGACAAACTTCCGTATATGCGAACGAGGCTTCACGGACGTCCCGTAAATGATCCGGTCAGGAGGAATGCCATGCTTCACTAAGAGCTGAAGTTCGTAGAGCGATGCTGCCTCGAATCCAGCGCCCGCTTCGTACAGAGTAGTAAGCACACCCTCTTCTGCGTCGGCCTTCATCGCGTAATGAACGGATGCATTCGGAAAACAGGTTTTAAA
>JAFAQP010000010.1 GCA_019246385.1 Patescibacteria group bacterium
CTCGCCGGGTTGTGCGCAGGGTTCCTAGCGGAAGGATGCGCATTATTTGAAGCCGCTAGGATCGCGTGCCTGACCGGCAATCGCGCTGCAAAAGTACTTGCGAAAAGGAAAAGCGGATATTATCTTGCGGGCGACATAGCAAAGGAATTGCAGTTTGCTAGAATGAAAACTCTTATGTAAGTGATTAATCAAGCTCTATGCAGAAAAAAAATCCAGTCGTCCACTTTGAGATACCCTATGCCGATAGGGATCGCATGGTCGCATTTTATGAGAAAGCGTTCGGATGGGAATCACAAAAATTAGGCCCGGAAATGGGCAATTACGTCGTCATGACTACGGCAGAGATGGACCCGGAAACGAAATTCCCGAAGACTCCCGGTCAGATAAACGGAGGATTCTATCAGAAGACGGACGATCCCATAAGCCAGTACCCGTCAGTCGTTGTCGCTGTCGACGATATCCGCGAAAGCATACAAAAAGTGAAAGCTGCGGGAGGAACCGTACGTACGCAATCGGGCACGGAAGAGCCGGATGATATACCGGGTGTCGGGTTATTCGTTTCAGTCATCGACACCGAGGGCAATCGGATCAGCATGCTGCAGCCCTACCCGATGATGGAAACGCGTCCGCAATGAATGCATCAGAAGCCACTATTGCAGGATCACTCGGAGTCTTAGGCTTATGGCTCCGGTTTGGGCCGAAAAAAGCCTGGGCTTTCTGATCGGGCTTCTGTTTCTGTTTACGGCTGTTTTCCTTTTTCTCGCCCCCTCTTTGTAGAAGGAAGCACCTGGCAGACTGGGCACCAATACGCCCATCGTTCGCGTCTGCCGGTTTTTTCACGGATGAGTTTCGTCCCGCAATGCGGGCAGGCGCTTTTCCGATGCGCCTTTAGATTTTTTTTCAGGACAAATTTGCGGCGCCACGCGAGGAATTGCTTCGAAAATTTCCGCGTCTCCTTGATGATTTCCGTGAGCTTTTTTTTCGGTATGTTTTCGACGCGCGTCCTGGGATTGAGATAGGTCAATGAAAGGACTTCGTTTTTGATGATATTTCCGACGCCCGCGAATATTTCCTGGTCCAAAAGCACATCGCTTATTTCTTCCCGCGCATTCGCCTGCATCTGGGCGAGCGCCCGTTTGTGATCCCATTTGGGCGACATGATATCGACCGAAAAGTTATACTCTTTTTTTGCCCCGGCGCTTTCAATGAACTTAACGGAACAATTGTATGCGTTCATTACTCCGTTCTCAAACGTGAGAGAGAGGCGCGGTTCGCGCGCCTTCCTGTAGTCGCCAGTCACCCAGACTCCATTAACCTGCGCTTCAAAGGTGCCGAAAAGCATGAAATGAATTCGAATCGCGAAGTCATCGAACTGAAACACGAGGTGTTTCCCCCAGGCAAATATATCTTTCACCTTCTTTCCGGCAAGGCGCTCCTTACCAATTTTGGTGTTGCCCATTACGATAAGGACGCTCTTACCTTTAAACGGCTTCAACTGTTCGGCTGCAAGATGAAGCGACGGCCCCTCCATAGAAAGTCATGGTAGCAAATTGACGTATCTGCTTTTGCGGAGTATAGCGATCCTATGCGACGCGAATCCGTGACCGGTAAGCGGTTACCTCGATCAGAAGTTCTTGCGGCAACTATAGCGGTGTTCCTCTCCGCGATGGCGGCGCCGAATCACGCAGAAGCCGCCCAAGATTCTTCCGTTGAAGATGCAGACACTCCTGAACGGGATGGTTCACGAATTCTTTCTTGGCTCATGGGCGGTGGATTGGCCGCCGACTATCGACGCCTTGCGAAGATAACTGCTCTTAAGCGTTATCTCATCCGAATAGGTAATGCCCGAGCAGTGCAGGCGAAGAACGGTTCTGATCCGCTTTCTATGCTTGGAAATAGAGAAATCGAAGTTTTATCCGAAGCGGACACCATGTCGGAACAAACGATTGCACGTACAGCGAACGAGCTTATGGCACGCGCTTCGATAAAAGACAGAGAGTCGGACGAAGAGCGGGCGCTTAGACTAAGATTAAAAACCGCTCTTCGCAATGAGACATATGCTCCCGCCGTTTCGTGTAATGCGGACGCCGAAGCTCTGTACCGCGAAGCAGGATCTCCCCGCCTCTATCTGGCGAGTCGGATTCCTCCATGGCTTGTTATAGAGCTTCAGGAGGCGGCCCATCTCTCATACCGGAACATCGATGATATACCGGAGTTTGTTTATAGCATTCCTTTGCGGACGATATTCATGGATCCCAGCATCAACCGGGATGAAGCGTATGCTCGTCTCGCCACTGCGGAAAAAATGATGCAAAGCAGCCGTACATCCGCTATATCTCGTTCAAACGTTCT
>JAFAQP010000044.1 GCA_019246385.1 Patescibacteria group bacterium
AAGAGAGTCCGCCTAACGGATAAGAAAATGAAGCGCCTGCGGATTTAGGGCCCAAAACAGGGCCACCGGTCCATCCTGATGGAAGTTCACTAGGATATGGATCCTTGGAAGCGGTAAAAGAAGCACCGGAAGACGTACCCCACCAGAAAGCAGTGTCACTTGCATCATCAGATGCAACGGTGCCGTTTAATGTGGCATCCGTTTCAGTTATGTTAGTTGCGTTATTAGTAGTAGGACCTGCTGCAGCCAGCGCAGAATGCAGAACAAAAAAACCGCTCATAAGAACAAGAGCGGCTAGCGCGAAAGAGCTAAATATTTTTAATCCAGAAGCGCTAAGCATGAATGGTTTCATGGAGTAAAGAATTTGTAAATTTTTGTAATTGTAAATACGAAGAAACTGTCCTCAAAAATTTGGAGAAAAAATTGAGTCCGTGAACATTACCACCTCCGATCTCAATGTCAATTGACTTTTCAAGAGCTTATACCAGCCATATTCCTGCTTATCCAGAACTTATACAGAAGTTATCAAGGTGTATTCAACAGCTAATCCACATACGGCGAAATGGTAGGATGAAAGAATGCAGCGTTTCGGCCCGTATATCGTTTTTATCGCCGCCATGCTTTGGGCGACCGATGCGCCATTCCGCGTACATCTTACGCAGACACTTTCTTCGAATTTCATCGTCCTTGGGGAACACTTTGTCGATGTTATTTTCGTGCTTCCCTTTCTTGTTCTGGGATTTTCCGAAATTCGCACGCTCCGCTTGCAGCAATGGCTTGCGGTCATTGTTATCGCGGTAGGCGGAAGCGCCCTAGCTTCGGTAGCCTTCACGGAAGCTTTCCATTATGTGAACCCCTCGGTTGCGATACTGCTTCAGAAGCTTCAACCGCTTATAGCGGTAAGCCTGGCCGCAGGAATGCTGAAAGAGCGTCTCTCACGATTTTTTTGGCTCTGGGCCCTCCTAGCGCTTTTCGGAGCTTATCTCATCTCCTTCGGCGGACTCGTACCTAGGCTCTATCCGGGAGAGACTTTGAATCCGAATGTAATCGGAGTATCCCTCGCTTTGGTTGCGGCGCTTTTGTGGGGCGCTTCAACGGTATTGGGGAAGTTCGTCCTTAATAAGACGGACTTTAAGATAATGACCGCGCTGCGGTTCGCGCTTGCCTTCATTTTCCTTATATTTTTGAACTGGTACGGCCGCTCTTTCCCCGCCTGGAACACGGTAACTCCTACGGACTACCTTTATATATTCATTATTGCCGTAGCTTCCGGCGTTGTTTCTCTTTTTATCTATTATCGCGGACTTTCTTACACCAAAGCATCCGTCGCGACATTGGCTGAGCTCGGCTTTCCCATGGCGGCGGTGATTGTGAATTGGTATTTCCTCAAAGCAGCGCTCTCGCCCGTACAGCTTCTCGGCATGGCAGTACTCTTATTTGCCGTGATGCGGCTCGCCCGCTATAACTCCGATGAGCCAGCCGCGTTCAATGCCCGCCCCGCGCTCGGCGCCGAATAGATTTCTCATACGTTCAGTTCAAAAGTAAAATAGCGCCATGCGCAAATTTTTCGGAACTATTCTGCCCCTTCTTCTTGCCGTGGCTTGCGTGTTCGCATTCTGGCATGCAGAGGTCCATACGCCGTGCGCTTCTCCTCTCACCTACCGCATCGGCGCATTCGATACGCGCTTCGGCGTGAGCGAGGCAGATTTTTTGAGCGCCGCGAAGGAGGCGGCGACTGTGTGGAACACGGCCGCAGGAAAAACCGTTCTTTCGTATGATCAAAATGGAAGTGTGCCGCTCAACCTTATATACGATAGCCGCCAAGCGACCACACAAAAAAATGAAACGCTGCAAAGCAGCATAGAAAACGGCAAACAAGTCGCGGACTCGGTGAAACAGAGGTATTCGGCTCTTACAACACGCTTCGATACAGACCGGACCTCCTATGAGGCGCAACTCAATGCCTACAACAAAAATCTCGACGCGTACAACCAGGAAGTCGAATACTGGAATCAGCAGGGAGGCGCCCCGAAAAGCGAATTCGAGAAACTCAATAACGAAAAAATCACTCTTGACCGGGAGCGGACTGCGCTTGAGACACAGCGCGCAAACCTAAACGCCGAAGCGGACGACATCAATTCTTTGATAGACCAATACAACCTCGTGGTAGATCACGTCAACGCGACCGTGGGAGAAGTCAACCAGACGGCCGGACGGGAGTTCGAGGAGGGAGAATATGTTTCCGACGCCTCCGGCAGGCGCATCAATATTTACGAATTCGAGGATCATGCGAGGCTCGTGCGCGTTCTCGCGCATGAAATGGGACACGCCCTCGGTTTGAGCCATAACGCGAATCCGCAATCGATAATGTATTACCTGAATCAGAGCACGAATCTTGTGCCGAGCGCCGAAGATATCGCATCTTTGGAAGCGATATGCGAAGCGAAATGAGTTTACTTCGGAACGACCAAATGGAACGCCCGGGAAATATCCTCTATCTCCGTCGGAGTAGGTTTACGAGTGCCAGCCTCTATAGCCTGTATATCTGCAGCGGTCATTCCGGCAAGCATTGCCAGCCGCGCTTCAGTCCAATTGTTACTTTCTCTGAAAGTTCTTACGAGATGAGAAAAGTTTCCTTCGGGAAATCTATGCGAGGAATCACTTGTACGCTCCTTTACCATATGCCTCATTCATGCGTCTCCCCCTCATATTTGCCTACCGTTGCAAGGCTGTTCATGTGTGCGCGGTGTATGAACGCCTGCTTCGCTTTTTCAGCATTCGCCGCATTCCCGCTCCAAAGTTTTATCGCCGAATCCTGAAGGGCTCTACCATAGGAAAAAGAGAGCTTCCATGGCTGCTCGAGCTCAAGCTTGTTCATGGCATTCAGGTTCTCCGTCGCCTCTATTTCGCTTTGGCCTCCCGAAAGAAATACCGCGCCGACAAGCTCTTTGGGAAGCACTTTTCTGAAAAGACGGACAGTCGCTTCCGCTACTTCTTCGGGAGAAGCTTTTATGCCGCTTTCTTTCCCGGGTATCACCATGTTCGGCTTCAGGACCATTCCTTCTATGGCGACCCCAGCGGCGACAAGTTCTTCGAACACCGCAGTCAGCGTGCGTTCGGTCGCATCCCGGCATCCTTCGATATCGTTTTTCCAATCCATGAGCACTTCGGGCTCTACTATCGGCACGAGGCCCGCTTCCTGGCACAGGACGGCGTATGAGGCGAGATCCTTCGCGTTAC
>JAFAQP010000095.1 GCA_019246385.1 Patescibacteria group bacterium
CGGCGTATTTTCATAATTGTATTGGCATGATCATGCGTCTGCCGTTTCGACCGAGAGCGGCTCCCGGGCTATCGAAATGAATAATTCCTCGAGGGTGACGGTATTGTGTTCCTGGGGAAGCGTCCGAGGATTGCCCTCGAGTATGACTTTTCCGTGAGAAACGAAGAGCACCCTATCACAGACATCCGCGACTTCGTACATATTATGTGAGGTCCAGAGCACGCCTCCCTGGCCCGAACGCGCATACGAAAGTATCCCTTCGCGGATCGTTTTTGCGGTTGAAGGATCGAGTGATGCCGTCGGCTCGTCAAGGAGAAGGAGTTTCGGTTTATTGAGCATCGCTTTTGCAAGACCGAGCCGGGTCTGTTCTCCGGAAGAGAGCACGCCCGCTTTCGTATGGAGGAACTTTTTGAGATCGAAATATTCAGTCAATTCTTCGATGCGCGTATTGAGTGCCGGTACGCCGTAGATATTTCCGAACACGTTCAAATTCTCGTACACGGTTAAATTGCCCGGAAGCTGCGCGTAGACGGCAGCGAAATTCGTCTGTTCAAGCGCGCCAGCTCTGTTTTTCGCGAGATCAGTATTATTGATAGAGATCACTCCGGCGGAAGGAGTCAGCACGCCGAGCACCATATTGATAGTCGAGGTCTTGCCGGCTCCATTCGGACCTAAGAGGCCGACGATCTCGCTTTCGTTCACGAAAAAAGATACGTCATCGACGGCTCTCGTTTCTCCGTATTTTTTTGAAAGATGCGATACCTCAAGCATGCGACGAGTCATGGATGGGTACGATACCATACCGGGCATTCCGCATTGGACATTTGTTTTCAACCTGAGCGAAAATAACGATTAATTAAATGAGGGATGTTTCAAGATGCCTACTCTCGTACAAATAATATCCTTCCCAACGTGCAAAAACTTCGTTATATCCCTGTTCGATGAAAAGTTTTTTCGTTCCGGTGAATATCTTTTTTTGAATTTCAATATCTCCTCGTTTTGAGGACCGAGGTATAGTCTTGAACGAATTCCGCAAGCGGCCACGGAAGATGTGTGAGGGGATATTTTTTCACCTCCCATTCGGGATATTTATTATAGGATTTGAGGCGGTCTTCGAGCGCATACAATGCCGTCATAAGCGGAGGAAGCGACTGTAACGGGGAAAACGAACAAAACCATTAGTTCGATTTTCTAGAGTAAGCATTTCTGATTTGCCACTTAAGACGTTCGTACGAACCCGTATCAAGGGCACGCTGACCGCTTAACATTGAGGAGAAAAATATCGGCATTCGTTCTCCATCCAAAGAGAGCCAATGAAAGCCGCGCTTCTCATCCCAGGTAAGCTTACTCTTAAAATAATCTCGAATAATGCCACAAGAACCGGCATTCGAGACGACAATGACTGCGGGGCATATCTCCTTCAGAGCTTCAAGAAAAATCGTGAGTTGATCCTGTCCTAACTCATTCAATACCCTCTTCTTGTCGCGAACTAAGCGAAGAAATTCATTTTGTTTGGTCTGACGGTACACGAACAGGTCTATATGCTGAAAGTGTGTTTTACACTCTTTGGCTATCTCATGCATGCGTTTAAAGAACGCGTATTCGACATGTACAAGCCTTCCCAAACGGATCAAAGCGTCTACCTGATCAGGACTCGTTGCGGCAGTGTGCCAGGCATAAAATATATCCGGCGATATCTTTTCAAACTGAGTTCCTCGGATAATTTTTCGCATGCCTTGCGGATTGAACGATGGGTTCATGCCGATAAAAAGAATACCGCCCTGCTTAAAGTTGTCGTAGAAGATCGGCGCAAGGACGTCCTTTCGCGTACCAAAATGCTTTTTCCAAACGGCGAGGATTTTTTGATTGAGTGAAGCATTTATCATGGCGGCTTTTAGAGATCGCCTAGCGGAGGGATAATACAAAACCCGCCACTAGGAGCCCGAAGGCCTATAGGAGTTCCCCCCTATAACGTTGGAGACGCCCTAATGACGGGTTTTTCATCTCCAACGATTTGCGACCATGCCAGAGCCGAAGCTTTGGTTTAGGTTAGGATCCGATACAAGAATTGCTGTATCGCCCTTAAATACTATCTCGGAAAGGAGTATTTGCTAAGGTTGACCGCGAGTGTGCGCGAAAACTACCTCTGCATAGCTATGCAGGAGCTGTGGTTCTAGAACTGACACCGTCATGGTCGACGTACGGCAAGAGTCGCAATCCACTCCGCTCTGGAAGAACGGAGTAGAATATCCTTTATTTGACATTAAACAAATTTATTGTAATGTATTAAAATGAGTGTCTCATCCGAAAACCATAGAGCGAGTGAGATTTTCCAAAGAAGAGAAAGATTAACGAATGAACACTTTGAAAGTCTC
>JAFAQP010000001.1 GCA_019246385.1 Patescibacteria group bacterium
GAAATATCTTGCTATATCCGATATTTTTATCCGTCCTTCCCGCTCGGAAGGCATGGGAAACTCGTTCATCGAAGCGTTTGCGGCAGGGATTCCGGTTATTGCCACACAAGAAGGAGGCTTGGCTGATTTTTTATATGACGCGAAGCGCAATCCCGACAAGCCGACAACGGGTTGGGCGGTACGCAAGGATTCGCCGGAAGACATCGCTCGTGCGGTAAATGACATTCTTTCTCATCCTGAGGAAGTGGAGCGGATAAAGGAGAATGCCAGAGCGCTCGCGGTAGCCAATTATGATTGGAACAACGTAGCGAAAAAGATGCAGGGCCTTGCATTTTCAATATTCTAGTGGTATAATAAAAAAATGAACGAGGCTGCGCCTGCGTCTGAGAGACGGGTTGAATACGGAAACAATGTAACCGTGCATGGGCTCTTTTTCAGGCATGCGCTTAAGGCAAACGCTCAGATCGCGAAACCCGAATCAGGCAGTACGCAGGTATCCTCTGCCGCTATAGCGCCGGAGGGCGAAAGCCGGTCAAGAAACCTTGGACGCGCGCTGCGACCGCACGTTCCTCGCGGGAGGCACGGCATGAAGCTTTATCACAGCGATCAGGCGCGCACGTTAGAGACCGGTAGAGCGATGAAAGGGGGAGCACGATATCACTTAGCGGATTGGGATGCGAAAAAACCTGACAAATATAAGGATCAGAAAACGATAGCCCTAAGCCTAGATTTTCCTGAAGGTTTTTTACCTTTGTATACAAAATTGTTTGAAGAAAATAAAGCCAGACTCATGCAGAAAAAGGGCATCCGCAAGGATTTCAGTGAACTTCCTCCGGAAGAGCAGGCAGCCATAGCCGAGCCTGCGGAAGAGCCTATTATCCGGGATTGGCTCGAAAAGTCCGATTCAGAATTGGCGCGCCTCTATCCCCCCGAAGAAGCCGCGGCAAAACTTGCCGTGCGTGTGTCTTGGGTTCTTGCAATGCCCGCGCGCCTGCGAAGCGGCTCGCAGGTTGAGCTTTTGCATGTGACGCACAAGACCATAACCGAGCCTCTACTTATGAGGATACTCGTTTTGGATTCCGGTCAGAGGCCTGAGCGCCTCGCTGATATCGGCGGATCACTTGGCTTAAACGACGGATGGGGCATCGAAGTACGAAGGGATCAAAAAGGAAGACGGAAAGTCAGGCTCTGCATATATCGCGCGCAGGACACCGTCAACGGATCTCATTATGAGAAGAAAAAGTATAAGATCAATCTTGCCGAGCTTGAGCGCCTGGCTCATTTAGGCATGCTCGCGAAAAAAGAAAACGTAGCGGAAAAAGCCGCCTAGGACTACCATGTCGGCATGGGCCACGTACAGCCGTTCCTAGCACTCGGGAAAGCGGATGCGGCACGCGCCGGCGGTAAAGGAGCGTCACTGGGAGAAATGACGAGGGTAGGTATTCCGGTTCCACCGGGATTCGTACTTCTTTCTTCGGCCTTCGAGCGATTCTTGGAAGAAACAGATCTGAACATAGAGATTGACGCGATACTCGAAAGCGTCGATGCGAAAGCTCTGCATACGGTTGAAGCCGCATCTGGGAAAATACAAGAGCTCATACTTGCTAAAGAGGTTCCGGAAGAAATACGGAATGAAGCGCTTGGAGGTTTTAAGGAATTAGGAGCGGAATATGTCGCAGTGCGCTCGAGCGCGACAGCCGAAGACGGCGCCAGTGCCGCATGGGCGGGTCAGTTGGACACTTTTCTCAATACGACAGAGGCAGAGCTCTTATCGAACGTTAGAAAGTGCTGGGCATCGCTTTTCACTCCTCGCGCCATCTTTTATCGCTTTGAAAAAGGCCTCGAGAGCGAGAAGATTTCCGTCGCCGTCGTGGTCCAAAAAATGATAGACAGCGATGCCGCCGGGATAGCATTCTCCGTGCATCCCGTGACCGAAGACCGCAATCAGCTCATTATCGAAGCGGCCGTTGGTCTCGGGGAAGCGGTCGTGTCCGGCCAGATAACTCCCGATGCGTATGTAGTGACCAAAGACCCGCTTCGGATCCTCGACAAAAACCTTGTCGAGCAAGACCGCGCGTTATACAGGAAAAAAGGAGGAGGGAATGAATGGCGGCAATTATCTCCCGAGAAAGGGAGAGAGCAGGAGTTGTCGGATGCGCAGATACTTGATCTTGCGCGGCTCGTTATGCGCATCGAAACGCATTACGGATTTCCCGTCGATGTGGAATGGGCGCTCGAAAAAGGATCTCTATATATAACTCAAAGCCGCCCGATAACGACGCTTTCAGCGAGCTAGCAGCCGATACCATCCTGTCGTATCGTGTAAGCATCGATATGTACAAAGCCGGAATCAATGTACTCCATATCGAAGATGACCCGGCAACCATTGACGGGCTGCAGAAGTCGCTTACAGCTCGGAATATATTCGTGAAAAACGCGGGGAACCTTAAAGACGCTAAACGCCTCATCAGAAATTTCGACATAGACATCATCCTTTCGGACGGATGTTTTCCTTCCGCAGCGCATATGCCGGAAACAAAAAGCTTCATTCCGCTTCTGTCGTTTCTTAGGAAAAAGAATCCGCGAATACCTCTCATCGCCTGGTCGAATTCGACGGAGGTGCATGAAATCTGCAAAAAGAAAGGGATACCTTCGTACAGCAAGAAGCCGCTACCAGCGGCTCGTTTCAGAGCAAAAGGCAGACCGTTCATCAACGTCCCGTCGCTCTCGCCTGAGAAAATGGCGGATGTTGTCGTCGAAAAATTTCAGGAGGCATCCGGATTACACGCCGCGCTGAAAAAGCATACATTCAAGGAGTATTACACCGAGCCTTCCACGATACTGACTTTTTTTATGGGGCTCGATGCCCGTACGGCACTCTTCAAGCCGACCGCCGGTCGCAATTACGGTCCTATCCTTGGGACCATCGACGACGGCCTCTTTACCATTTACATGGATGAACGGGATGATGCACGAATAGCACGCAGCATTTATTCGAAAATACTTTATAGAAATTTTTTTCCTAAGATTAAAAAAGAAGTAGCAATCCGCGCGAAGCGTTTAAAGGAT
>JAFAQP010000082.1 GCA_019246385.1 Patescibacteria group bacterium
GAGATATCATGGGACGAGTTTTTCCGCATATTCGATGACCGCGGTCTCCTTTTTCTCTATCAGGAAGAAACGGCAAACGGAGAACAAAGCCGTTTCTGTAAGTTCGTCCGCGACGACGGAGGCGACCAGGAAGAGCCGGAAGAATAATTTGGCATACCTGCCATCGATTATTAAACATTACTCATTATATAAATAAAAATTAAAATGAAATCCTCAACGCTGATCTGGGTTATAGTTATCATCGTTATCATTCTTCTGGGTGGTTGGTATTTCTTTTCGCATAATCCAAGCTCTCCGGCAGCGCAATATACAGTCAATACTAGCCAAAGCGCTGCCAATAATGCTCCGGCGCAGCAGACAAGCCAGGGTAATCCCGTACTTGGTTCAAACAATAATGCGACCCTCGGAACGTACCTGGTGGCCGCGAATGCCATGACGCTTTATAAATACACGAAAGATACGAACAATGTTTCGAACTGCACCGGGCAGTGCGCGGTTATGTGGCCTCCGTATACGGTCGCCGATCAGAGCAACCTTTCGAACGTGAAGCCCGATGTAAAAGGCAGCGTTGGAACGATCACTCGCGCAGACGGTACGCTTCAAGTTACCTATAACGGTATGCCTCTGTACTTCTATAATAAGGACGCGAAACCCGGCGACACGACAGGCCAGGGGGTCGGCGGAGTGTGGTTCGTCGTAGCGCCATAGAGCATTGGCGGTTCTGGGCGAGCATCTTTCCCGATGAGGCGCTCCATCGTGCTTAGCACGATCGGCGTCATGCTTCTCGGTTCCTATATTTTCAATGCGTATATCGTTTCGCGGCCTGTTACAATTCAGAAAGTGAACGATATTTCCGTTTCTGGTACAGATATCATCGCATTCGGCGACAGCCTTGTCGCCGGAATCGGCGCGACTCCCGGGCATGATCTCGTTTCCGATCTTTCTCGCGAGATAGGAAAGCCCATAGTGAATCTTGGCCATTCGGGCGACACGACTGCCGACGCATTGGCGCGTGTGTCGGAACTGGACAAGTATCACCCCGGGATCGTCATCGTGCTTTTGGGCGGCAACGATTTCTTGCAGAAAGTGCCGGTAGACGAATCGTTCGCGAATCTCGCCAAGATAGTCGAAACCGTGCAAAAAAAGCGCGCTGAAGCGCTCATTGTGGGACTGCGCGTCTCGCCTACGCGAGATAATTTCGATGACGCGTACCAAAAATTGGCCGATGCCTCCCATGCCGCCTATGTTCCGGACGTCCTCGACGGATTTTATGGCGATCCCGCGTACATGTCCGATACTCTCCATCCGAATGATAGGGGATACGCCATCATGGCTGCCCGTATTGCTCCGGCGCTTAAAAAATTGCTACGATAACGGCTCAGCGATCACACTCTCATGAAGCTCAGTCTTAAAAGGCATCGCGAAGCGCACACTAAAAAAACAACTGGAAAAATGAACTGGCTCCGCGCGGCTGTGCTCGGCGCCAACGACGGTATTATCTCCCTCGCTGCGCTTGTGGTCGGCGTCGCGGGAGCGACCAACTCCACGGGCCACATACTCGTCACGGGTATTGCGGGATTGTTTGCGGGCGCGCTTTCGATGGCGGTGGGAGAATATGTCTCGGTCTCGAGCCAGCGCGATACCGAGAAAGCGCTTCTCGAAAAAGAAAGATTCGAACTGAAGCACTATCCGAAGGAAGAATTCCAGGAACTGATCGCCATCTACGAAAAGAAAGGCCTAAAACGGGAAACTGCGGAAACTGTTGCGAAAGAATTGACCAAGCATGACGCCTTCACCGCCCATGCCGAGGCGGAGCTCGGGATCAATGCGAAAAAATTGACGAACCCATGGTCTGCAGCTCTGGCGTCCGCAGCTTCCTTTACTGCCGGCGCTCTTATTCCTCTTATTGCCATAGCATTCCCTGCAGCGCCGTATCGCGTCACCGCGACCTTCGGAGCCGTAGTTGTGGCGCTTATAGCGACAGGCGTTCTTTCTGCTCGCGCGAGCGGCGCGAATGCTGGAGACGCGACGTTCCGGGTCGTCGCCGGTGGCTTGCTTGCGATGGTGGTCACGTTCGGGATCGGAAGGGTTTTCGGGCAAGCGGGCCTGTAACCGAGACCGCAAATATGTTCCTTAATCCCTTCGGTCTCATTGCCCAGCTTGCTTCTGTTTTTTTATACGCGTACTCGAATATAATCGATAATTATTTCGCCAACACGCTTTTTAAACGCTTCACTCCCGTCATTTTCGTCTCCTCGGCATTCGGAGTATTACTCATACCTGTTATTTTCTTTTTCGACCGTCCGCACTATATAGCCTTTCCTCTTGCGTGTCTTCTTCTCGTTTCGGTTCTTATAGAGATAGGGTATCAGTACCCCTACTATTGGTCCTTGCGGCACCTCGATACGTCCATCGTCATTTCGCTTTTTTCTCTAGGAAAGATCATAGTCCCTTTTCTTGGTTTCTTTTTTCTCGGTGAGCGTCTCGAACCGCTACAGTACCTGGGATTTTTTATGATCATCCTTTCGGCGGTAGCCCTGACGCTTGATCTCAAAAAGCTCAAGTTGAATGTCGCGTTCTTCCTTATGTTCCTTGTCTCACTTCTTCTTTCCGTATCCTCAGCTATCCAGAAATATCTCTTCGAGCAGGGAATGGGATGGGGAACGCTGCTTATCTGGTCTGCTGGAATACAATTCTTTATTGTGAGCACCCTTATGCTTGTGAGGCAAAATCGTAATGCCCTTTCATCCATGATAGAGAGCCGGCGTTCGCTGCTGCGGATATTCATTCCCGTCGAATTTGCCAACTGGATCGCATGGACGGCAGGATTATATGCGCTCTATCTTCTTCCACTTTCGGTAACAAAGGGTTTGGGAAGCCTGCAGGCGATAGTGGTCCTTGTCTTTGCTTTTTTTCTCAAAAACAGAGCACCGAACTTTTTCAAGGAAGACATCGGCCTGAAGAGCATCGGTAAAAAAGCATTATTTTTCATCCTTATAGCCTTTGGAACCATATGCATCGGCCTATGAAAAAGGAGAGAATCACGCACGGGCGGGTGCTGGTAATCGGAGGTTCCGAAGAATATGTAGGGGCGCCGTATCTAGCCGGTATTTGCGCTCTCCGCTCCGGTGCCGAATCGGTCATCGTGATGGCGCCCGAAAAGGTCGCCTGGGCAATAAACGCGCTCACGCCCGATCTCGTCACGCGGAAACTAAAAGGCAAATATCTTTCAATGACGCACCTGCCGCAGATACGAAGGCAACTGAGAACCGCCGACATCCTCATTATCGGCAACGGTACGGGCACGAAACCCGGCACAACGCGCCTGCTTCGCGCGCTGATGGAATGGGAAGGGAAGAAGGTCATCGATGCGGATGCTCTGAAAGTTCTGAGCTTTCCGGTCGAGAATGCCATTCTTACGCCGAACGAAAGAGAATGGAAGCTTCTT
>JAFAQP010000013.1 GCA_019246385.1 Patescibacteria group bacterium
TTGACAAGGTGGCCGGAGAATGGAACCGGAAGTCCGGTGCCCACGTCGTTTAGATCGACGGTGAGTTTGAGGATCTTGTTGCCGTTCTTCGGGATCACAACGCCGTTGTTGAAGAGTGTCGAGGTCGCCGTAGTCTGGCTACCGGTGAAGTACGCTTCGCCGACTTTCGTCGCGCCGTCCCAGATAGAGACTTTGGCGATGTCAGCGGCCGAAGAAGAAGCGGTGTTCAATTGAAGACCGATCTTCGTCAGGTTGACGTCTTCATTCGTCGCAGCGAAACGCAGAGCGTTCACCGGAACGTTTACCGACGTAGCTGATGCGAGCGTGTAGCCCGGAGCCGAGGAATCACCCGTTACCGTCGCCGCTCCTGCACCGATGGTTACGGTGATAGTCGGTGACGACGCATTCGTTCCGGTCACAGTCGTGCCGGAATTAACGCCAGTAAAGGTGAAGTTGGATGCTGTCTGCGGAGCAAACGAGTAGGTCGAGCCGTTTATGGCAGAACCTGATACGTTGCAGCGAAGACCGAGCGTGAGCACAGTTCCCTTCGTGATCGTCTGCGGATTGTCGAGGACAACCGTAGTCGAGTACGGAGAAGTCGTTGCCGTAGCGTTAGACGGCTGAAGGACATTCGAACCGGAGTTCAATGCCTGCGTACCGTTGTAGAACTGGCAGGACGTCAGGTCATTCTTGTTGGCGAAGCCGCCGAAGGTAAGAGTGACCGGGATAGATGAGAGACGAATATCCTCACCAGACTGTGACGCGTCGAACTGGAAGTTCGCAAGAAGTACCTGCGAGCCGCCCGGAACGATGGTCTGAGAAGCCGGAGAAGAAGAGACGCCGACCGCTACCGATCCGGCGCGGACCGTCATCGTGTTCATTGTGAATGAACCGAGGCCGGAAAGCGAGATCGAGTTGCCAGAAGTCTCACCCTTCACATTCGTCCAGTCGGTCGAAGGATTGGTGGAAAGCTGGTAGGTCACGCCCGTAGCAACGCCCGAAGGCACTTTGCCGCGGACCGTGTATACATGGCGTCCCGTGTGGAAGGTGACGGTGTCGGTGAAAGTGATGGTGCCATTGGCGGCCTCGTCAACCGGTCCTGCGACGACCGAACCGTTCTCATCGACCAACGTGACGTTAGTGAGGAGACCGGCACCTGAAGAAGTCGCAACGGTGAATTTCATCGACTGAACTGACATTCCTTCGCCGCGCAAGTCAACCGCGAATCCGCCGAGAGGCTGATTCGGTACGTTGACTGCGATGTTCTGCGCAGGTACTTCGCTCGCTTTCGCGATCGTCGTTACCGCTGCGCCAGTAACCGTGACCTGGGAGGCATACACGTACGGAGAACCGCTCGTAACCGTGAGATTACCGCGGGTCGTCGGTACGGCAACGTTCGTCGGAGCAACCGGCGAAATTCCGTAACCATACGTTTCGCCCGTAGCGAAGATGTCGGTGTTCTTATCGACGTCGAAGATGACGCTGCGACCCGAAGCGTTCGAGCCGACGATGTCGCCTTGTACATAGACGTCAACCGAGTTTCCTTTCGGGATGACTACACCCGCGCCGAGGCTCGAGTAGTAGTATTTGCCGTCAGAGGAAAGCGTGGTCGGATAGCTCGTGCCGTTGACGACCGTCACGACATTCGCGAGGTCGGTAGCGGACACGGAACCCGTCTGGTTCCAGGTGACCGAGCGGAGGCGGACGTCTTCAGCCGATCCTGCCGTGAGGCGGAAACCGGTGAAGCGGTAGCCCGTCGTGCCGATGTTCTGGTTCGTAGACGCGTTGACCGCGAATGCGTTCGAAGTGTCGAGAGTCAGCGTGCCGACCGTGAGCGTATTGTTCAAGGTCTGCGAAGCGCCCGTTATCGGAAGAGATCCGGAAACGTTCGCCGTAGTGTTGATCGCGACGACTGCGATAGACGGAGCCTGTCCCGAGTATGTCGACAGATCAGACTGCATGTTGCCAGCGACGAGATAGTGCTTCGTCGTTCCTTTCGGAATTACGAAGGTGCCTCCAATCGTCGCCTGGTGGTTCGAATTGAAGGTTTTCGACGTGCCGACTTGCATGCCGGTGTCCTGATCGACCAGGATGACGCCCTGGAAGGCGGCATCGGAGCCGAGACCGGTCCTTTGTACCGTGACGCCGTTCACCGTGACGTCGCCGTCATTGCCGGCGGTCAGGTTGAAGGTCGTGAACGGAACGCGACTTGCTCCCTTCGGAGCGAGCGAATTAGCGGGCTGCGTGCCAGCGGAAACCGAAACACCTGTTCCTGCTGAAGGAGTAGGAGTCGGGGTCGGGGTCGGAGTGACCGTGCCAGCGCAGATAGCGTTAGCTTCCGCGCGGGACGCCGCACCGAAGTAGCCAGTTCCAGCGCTCAAGCCGAGAGGCGTGAGGACGGAAGTAGCATACTTTTCCTGGAACTTCGAGACGGCTTTAGCGGTCAGTTTCCCATAGTACGAGGTTTCCATTCCTGGAGAACCGGCACCGGAGGAAGCAACCACCGTTGCAGCATCCGAGTTCAGGAGTTGCTGGAGCGCGAGCACATCCGGGCCGCGCGAACCTACTTTGAGGTTCACGTTCCAGGTGTGCGGACAGCCGGTAACCGTCGCAGCTGAGGCGACCTCGAGGGTCGCGACAAAGCTAAAAACGACAGCCACGGCTACTGCAGCAACCGCGATGAACGCGAGTGATTTTTGTGCAATAGACATAGTGCTTGATAATTTCTAATGATTAGGTATCACGCTGTCTCCGAGCTAATAAATGAAGGAAACGAAGCGTGAGCGCAGCTCTGAAGAGCTGGATGCTGAAAACACGAATCGTGCATTCAGCATCCAGCCCGTCAAAGAAGCGCGTACCTTTTATATATGACTGGTAATAACGAACCTTGGCTCTTCATGAGGCCGCCGAACAAAAGCACAACACTTTTATTCATTTTTATTCGAAAGCGGCTGGAGAGCTTTGGATTGTGTTCCGGATATGAAACTGACAAGGTTCTTTCAACTATCCAATTTCGTAAAGCGCGACACAACTTCGCGCAATCGAACCTGCCCGTTTCGGGGCAGTCCAACCATTATACGCATGGTTCCTGAGGCCGCTGAAAGCCCGAATCTGCGCGTGGTGTGGACAATTGAAACGACAAAAAGCCCTTTCTACAGAGCTTCCCTGCCGGGGATCAAAAGCGTGCGCTTTTTATCCACCGGGAGATAATACTCGAATAGTACA
The DNA here is from genome assembly GCA_019246385.1 of Patescibacteria group bacterium. Classification (GTDB taxonomy): domain Bacteria; phylum Patescibacteriota; class Minisyncoccia; order Phycocordibacterales; family Phycocordibacteraceae; genus Phycocordibacter. Next base: position 3,226 of record JAFAQP010000013.1, read on the forward strand.
GAAAGGCAAGGCTATTGACGGCTATATACCGTCCCTATTACCAAATCACGGAAAAGGTGAATATGCTCTGAACGCCTAATGAGAGGGGGCTTTGGAATAGGTGGTCCAACGTCTATCGCCTTTTTTCACAAGGACACCTTCTGAAACCAGCGCGAGAAGGTCTCTTTGAACAGTTTTTCCGCTCACGTCAGGTATAAAGGACATGACGTCCCTTAACGAAATGTTCGGTTTCTTATTTAAAGTATCTAATATGATCTTTTTTCGATAGTTAAAGTCTGAGTTCATTCCTTTAGTCTCTGTCCTTTGGGCGTTAGAGCCACGCTGTAAAAGACCTAATCCATTATGTCTTATAGGGGTTGATATCGTCTTAGGATCGGACACAGTAGACTTTTTAAGGTCATACCCGCGTTCCGATATTTTTTCCAGATGAGCCCGCACAAAAGCAGCGAGAGAAGCGTATTCATCGCTTATGAGCTTGGCATTCATTCCTGATATAAGCCCAGCGTGATGGGCTGTTTGGAGAATAGTGATGATCTCAGCGCAACGGGCCTCAAAGCGTTCTTTACCTGTTTCTTTAAGCTCAAATGGGCTCGCGGAACGGGTAATGAGTTCGAGCGCGCATACCCGCAACCGGGTACGTACGGGCTCTTCGGAAGGCATAAAACCCGTGATCACATATAGGGCAGACGCGAGTCTTTCAGATTTTCGGACAATAAACGTATGATAGCTGTTCGAAAACAAAGTTGAAGTAGTCTCAAAAATGCTTGTATGTAGGCGGCTTTTTTCAAAGTCGTTGTTTTTGTCGTCCTTTATCGTATCGGTCATGTGGTTTAGGTCGTAAGGATCTGACCTTTGAGACCATGGTAATGCGTCCCAAAGAAACCCGCAAGCATTCCTTCAGAGGGAAAGATGTGCCGTCTGAATTCTATAAAGATGTTGATCGCCAATCAAAATAAACGCCGCTTTTGCATGCTAAAATCTGCTCCATGGCAAAAAAGAAGAAGAGGAAGAATGCGGTAAAACCGATTCCTCGCCCTTCTCTCACAGTCAAGACTGAGACCGCCAGAAGTATTTACGGCATATTGGTTCTCGTTCTTACCCTTATCTTTCTCGCCGCTCCCCTTGGGAAAGGCGGTCCTGTAGGCGGAGCTTTGTATGGAGGTCTTACCTCTCTCTTTGGCGTAGGCTACTATCTTATTCCCTTATCGCTCGCCTTCCTTTCCTTCGGGCTTTTTCGGGAGCGGCGGGAGCATGGCTGGGGCGGTACGCGTTTTTTCGGAGCTGGGATACTTTTTTTGTCCGGCATAGCGCTCTTCTCCATTGCGGGAAATTACGGAGGAACCATGGGCGCACTCGTCGCGTCGCCGTTCATTTCTCTTTTCGACACGATCCTCGGCACGCTAATACTTGGAGCGATCGCCGTTACCGGCATTCTGTTGGCGCTTGATACGCCGATACGGCTCCCGTCTCTTCCGCCACGGAAAGAATCGGACACTGCGGAACGCTCGCTAAAAAAACCGGAAGTCGAAGTGCTCTCTATATCGGATCCTTATGAAGAACCGCCCAAAGCTCCGGAGCCGGTAAAAAGCAAAAAAGAACCGAAAGAAAAAGAAAAAACTCCTCCGATAGAAACAAGGGAAGAAGAGCTCGCGACTTCCCCTTTTGCTCCCGCAGACCGGGCGTATACCCCTCCTCCCCTTTCGTTATTGGACAGAGATAAAGGCAAGCCGGAAACCGGAGATATAAAAGCGAACGCGAACCTTATCAAACGGACGCTTCAGAATTTTGGCATCACCGTAGAGATGGATGAGGTGGCTATCGGTCCCTCCGTCACGCGTTACGCCTTAAAGCCCGCTGAAGGAGTGCGCTTACAGAAAATACTCGGGCTTCAGAATAATCTCGAGCTTGCCCTTGCCGCTCATCCGGTGCGCATCGAGGCCCCGATACCCGGCAAATCATTGGTCGGCATAGAAGTGCCTAATATGAAAAAAGCGACCGTAGGTTTGGGCTCGCTGCTGGGCGACGACAAGTTCCAGAACGATCCGCGCTCGCTCCTTATTGCACTCGGGCGCGATATCGCCGGAGCTTCGCACTTCGCGAACATAGGTAAAATGCCGCATCTGCTAATCGCGGGAGCGACCGGCTCCGGCAAGTCGGTTGCCATCCACGCGCTCATCACTTCCCTTCTCTACAGGAACGGGCCGGCATCTTTGCGGTTTATCATGGTCGACCCGAAGCGGGTCGAACTGACCCTCTATAATTCTGTGCCGCATCTCCTTACGCCAGTCATCACCGATCCTAAAAAAGCGATACTTTCGCTCAAATGGGCCGCCAAAGAAATGGAGCGGCGGTACAATATCCTTGAAACCTCGTCCGTACGGGATATCGTTTCGTATCACGAGAACGTCATCGCGAAAGCAACGACGAAAGACGGCGAGGCGCCTCCGGACCAGATGCCTTACATTGTCATCGTCATCGATGAGCTGGCCGACATCATGCAGAGCTATCCGAGAGAACTTGAGGCCGGCATCGTCCGCTTGGCGCAGATGAGCCGGGCTGTCGGAATTCACCTGGT
>JAFAQP010000051.1 GCA_019246385.1 Patescibacteria group bacterium
CAACCAAAACGTACGACGAAAACTATGCCGAAGGTCCGTTCGGAGCGTTCGCGGATGGAAACGTGTATGCGGAAAAGGGTGATCCGATATACGAGTTTTTCGGCTACAAGATACATACGCCGTTCGGCATCCCCGCAGGCCCCTTACTGAACAGCAATTTCATGCGCGGGGCTTTCGACAAGGGCTTCGACATGGCGGTGTATAAGACTGTACGGAGTGAAGCATACCCCTGTCATCCGTTCCCGAACGTACTTGCCGTCCATCCGGGAGAAGAATTATCGCTCGAAAGAGCAAAAGCTGAACCATTGATCGCAGACGCGAACTACACCGAACCAATTTCGATAACTAACTCGTTCGGCGTTCCCTCGAAGACGCACGACATATGGCAGGAAGATTTCAAAAAAGCCGTATCGTATGAAAAAGAAGGACAACTCGCGATACTTTCTTTCATGGGAACCGTACGTGAAGGGCAAACCAAAGAAGAATTCATCGATGATTACGTCCTTGCGGGTGCACGTGCCGCGGAAACGGGAGCGAAGGTCCTTGAAGTGAATCTCTCGTGCCCCAACATCGGCAATGAAGGCTTAGTGTGCTATGACCTCGAAACGACGGAAAAAATATGCTCCCAGCTGCGCTCGGCTATCGGCTCTACGCCTCTTATATTGAAGGTGGGGTACTACCAAAGCGACGAAGACTTGGAGCGCCTTGCCTACATTGCGGACGGCTACGCCCAGGCGATCGCTGCCATCAATACCATCCAAGCGACTGTAGTTAATGAAAAAGGCGGCCAGGCGCTTCCCGGAAAAAACCGCTTGCGGAGCGGCATCTGCGGCGCGTCCATAAAATGGGCGGGGCAGGAGATAATAAGCCGCCTGAATGCGATACGTACCCGGAAAGGAATGAGTTTTTATCTTATCGGCGTAGGCGGAGTGACGACGCCGGGAGATTATTTCGAGTATCGCGCAGCCGGCGCTGATATAGTAATGAGCGCGACAGGAGCCATGTGGAACCCTCACCTTGCGATCGAGATAAAGAAAGAAGAGGATACAAGGCGGTAACATGCAGCATATTCTTGAAACGCAGCAGTTCGACAGGAAAGCGCTTCAGGATCTTTTTGACGTCGCTACGTCCCTTGAGGGGAAGCGCGACGAATCTCTGCGCGGGAAAATACTTGCTTCGCTTTTTTATGAACCGTCGACTCGCACTCGCTTTTCTTTCGAATCCGCCATGTACCGCTTCGGCGGCCATGTACTTTCGATGGAGAACGCGAGCGAATCCTCTTCCGCCAGCAAGGGAGAGACTATAGAAGACACGATCCGCATCGTGGGCAATTATGCCGATGTTATTGTTCTGCGCCATCCGGAGGCGGGAGCCGCCGAGCGCGCCGCGTCGGTTTCGAAGGTTTCCATAATAAACGCCGGCGACGGCACCGGACAGCATCCGACGCAAGCGTTTTTGGATCTCTATACTATCCAGCGGGAAATAGGGAGAACGGATAATTTCATCATCGCGTTTGTCGGCAATCTGCGCTACTACCGTTCGGCCCGTTCGCTCGCATACCTTCTCGGCAAATACGATAATGTAACGATGCTTTTTGTCTCCGCTCCGGAGCTCTCGATGGGAGAGGATATCAAAGAGTATCTTCGGGAACATAAAGTAAAATTCGAAGAAACGCCGGACCTTGAAGGCGCGATGAAACGCGCCGACGTCGTGTACCAGACACGTGTTGCGAAAGAATGGATACCCTCCGACGATGAGTATCAGAAGCTCAAAGACCGGTACGTCATCAAGCGCGGCATGGCGGATCTCATGAAAAGCGGTGCTATCCTTATCCATCCTTTGCCGCGCGCGGGAGAAATCGAAGTCGCTGTCGATGATTCGCCTCACGCTGTTTATTTCAGACAGGCGGGATACGGAGTTCTCATTCGCATGGCGCTTCTGAAGCTTCTATTGACAAATCACAAATAATTGTTAATTTTTCCTTGATGAACTTGCATCCGGAAGCTCTGGACGACACCCAAGAGCCGCTTCTTTCTTCAACCGAATGGGTTAGGGTACTTTCCCGCGGCACGTTTTCGTCGACCCAAAGAGAAATCCTTACGGCAATGAGAAAATCCGGGAGCGATGCCCTTCAGGTGCTTACGGAGCAAAACCTGCAAGAGATCACAAATATCAATCAGGAGCTCGAAAGAATAGGTGCGCCCGTGCGAATTGAACTGATACATTCATCTGGAACACTTGAAGATAGAATCGCTCGCGGGCAAGACGGGCCCTATAAGAACCGCTTGGC
>JAFAQP010000071.1 GCA_019246385.1 Patescibacteria group bacterium
AGGTTCGTCTCTGCATTCTGAACTGATTGCTTCTCAGCATCAATGGCTTTTTTTTCCGATATGAGTGACTTGAGATCGCTATTCATGGAAGAAAGAGAGCTGCGCGCGTTCGTTTGGAGGGTAGGAAATCCGGAAGGAAGCCTATAGTTATTTTTTGTTGCGAGTTCGCTTACCTTGCTGAAAAAATTCAGTTCGCTCTGCAGGGCTTGCGACAAGGCGGTCGCCGTTTCTATCGTCTGGGCCAGTATGTTCTCTACATCCTGGGGCGAAGAAGAGCGCGATATACCCTCATAGACAAGCAGGCTCGCATCATATTTGTTTTTTGCCGAAGCATAATCATTCGCTGCTTTGTCCGAAAACGGCTGCAGGGCATCCCTGTCATCGTTTACAAACATATTGGTAAGCACGTCGATATTCCGCTGCCCGTTCGTTGAGAGGTCCATGGCATACAGAGCGTTCTCTGCTTCCGTGACGATATTCGGCATATCGAGGTAGACGTTAGATACGGCGGTGTACGCATTAGTGTACTCGGTCGAGAGATTCGTCTGTGCGGTCGACACGGCGTTTTGCGCATTCGTATAATCGACCGGCGCCTGCGCCTGGTCTTTCTCATATTGGAGCTGTGCTGCGGCAAGCGACGCTTCCGCATCAGCGACGGACTGCCGCGCCGCCGTATCGTCTATTCCCATGAGCGCCTGTCCTTGTCCGACCGATTGTCCCAGCCTCAGGTTCATCCAGGTTATCGTTCCGGATACTTTCGGCTTTATATCTATCGAATCCGATGCTGATACGGAGCCGCTCGCCGAAACGGAGGAGACGATAGTCGTCGTCGCTGCAGTGCCGAGCACGTACCGAGTTTGCCCCGAAGCATGCGAAAGCCGCGCATGGAAGAAATATCCCCCGCCTAAAAGAAGGAGAACCGCCGTCGCAGTCAAAAATTTATGCGCCGCGAGGAACCGCCCCATTCCGGCCAAACTGAACACGCTCCTTTTATCGGATGTTGGCGCCATGATCAGTGCGCAGGACCGGGTCCGGCCGGGCCCGGAGGCGGAAGTATCCGGACAAGATTTGCTTTTATCCATCCGTTATCGTCCGGGTCTCCAAGAACGATGACGAATTTTCCGGGAATAAGCGCAGCGGCACTGGTCGCATTACGGAAGTCGCGTATCACCGTCTGATTACCGATCACTACCACTTTTTCGGTATTGTTCTTTTCTTCAAGGATGAAATTAGGCAACGAAACGGAAAGTATGCTACCCACGGCGCCATGCGCTTCAGAAAAATCCTGTCCGAAAAAATCTCGCCCGTTTTCGCCCAGCGCTCGATAATAATTTTCTCCCATGCGGAAATTTGCACCGGCCTTATGAATTCCCACTGCGACGCCCGCCTGAAAAACCAAGAATAGGATAAGCACGCCTCCTATACCCACTAGTACCTTAGTGAAAAGGGGAGAACGGACGAGTGTCTGCAGATCCTTCATATGGAAGACATCCTATAAGAATTTTTATATCGCCGGGGAAGGTAGGAAGCAAAGGCTTTCAGAGAGATGAGGAAGACAAAAGCCGTCCCCAAAAACGCTATAGCGCCAACTGCGGGAGCGGATTCCAGAAGGGAAAAAAGAAGTTCCCGCCAATTCCCGAAGGCGGCGCTTCCGTCGCTTAAGAAAAGCGAAAGATAGGAAGCAAAGGAAGAATTGGAAATTTCCCGCACGGAGAGATACAGAGCGGGTAAGACCGACAGGCCTGAAAGTGCCGCAAGGGTGGCGAAAACGGCTCTGCGGGTCCTCATTGACCGATTTCGAATCGCCATGACGCGTCGAACAATGCTCTCCGCGAGCGCGGCCTCCGGACGTATGTCAGGAAGATCTCTGAGAAATGTTTCCAGCTCTTTCATAGTCTCTATAGATATACGTCCTTCGCCGCTACTGAGTTGCCAGGAGCTTCCGAAGCGCGATCAGCGCCCGCCGATCCCGGCTTTTGGCCGTATTCAAAGGTATTTTAAGGGTTTGTGCCGTTTCTTCCAACGTCAATCCTTCCCGATAATGAAAAAGCACAATTTCTCTATATATGAGAGGCAGTTTCATAAGCGCCGCTTCAAGTCTGTGCGTATCTTCCCCGAGGCCGAAAACCGACTCGGCGCTCGGCGCCGGGTCGGGGAGCGAGTGTTCGAAGGCGTCCGCGTCATCATGAGTACCCATCTCTGAAAAGGAAAGGCTGCGCCTTTTGCGCAGATAGTCTATCGCCGTATTGCGTGCGATCGAGAGAAGCCATGTCCGCATTCGCATTCCCTTCCTGAAGCGGCCGATGCTTTTCCAAAACTTTATGAAAGTCTCTTGTGCCACGTCTTCGGCTTCTTCTTTTTTTCCGACCATCCGGTAGGCGAAAGTGTATACAGCGCTGATATGGCGCTCGACGAGTTCTGCGAACGCGGTTTCTTCTCCTTGTTTGTACGCATCGATGAGTTCGTCGTCTGTTTTCATTTCGAGAAGATACGCGCTTTATGAGGGCGTATGCTATAATGGAAAATTACTGCAATTATTTTCCGTTATGGCATACGATACCCTTCCGTCTGAAGAAAGTATAGAAAGGACAGTCGCCGGCCTTACCGAGCGTGGCTTCGGCGTTTTCGTGGTCGACACGCGCGCGGATGCCCTCAAAAAAATACGCGCGCTCATACCTTCGGGCGCCGAAATAATGACCGGTTCTTCGCGGACGCTCGAAGAGGTGGGTTTCATCGATCTTTTAAAGTCCGGAGATCATCCGTGGAAAAATCTGAAAGACGCGATCCTTGCGGAAAAAGATGCCGCGATGCAGGCGGAACTGCGCAAGCGTTCGGTTCTCGCGGATTATTTTCTCGGCAGCGTGCACGCGATAACGGAAGCAGGGCAGACCATTACGGCATCGCAGTCGGGAAGTCAGCTGCCGTCCTACGCGTTTACTTCGAAAAACGTCATCTGGGTCGCGGGTGCCCAGAAAATAGTTCTAGACCTGAATGAGGCGTTCAAGCGCATCGGCGAATATGTGCTTCCTTTGGAAGACAAGCGGATGAAAAGCCTGGGATATCCGGGCAGTTCTATATCGAAGCTTCTCATTTACGAGAAAGAACCCAATCCAATGCGGAAAGTGCAGATGATACTAGTTCGCGAAATTTTAGGCTTTTAGGCATGGCGATCATAGAGGTAAAAGAACTGGTAAAACGGTTCGGAGACTTTACGGCAGTCGATGATATTTCATTTTCGGTCAATGAAGGCGAGATATTCGCTTTCCTGGGCCCCAATGGCGCGGGCAAATCGACGACCATAAAGATGCTGACGACTCTTTTGCGGCCGACCTCAGGCTCGATCCAGATAGCGGGTAATGATCCGATGGCGGATGCGGACGCCGCACGGCATTCCTTCGGGATCGTATTCCAGGATCCATCCCTGGATGAAGACCTGACCGCCCTTGAGAATATGCAATTCCACGGGGTCCTGT
>JAFAQP010000104.1 GCA_019246385.1 Patescibacteria group bacterium
CGCGTCGCCTTGTCTATCTCGGTGTAATGGAGCGATTGCGGTCCAAGAGGGCTTACGATTTTGACCCCCTTCTTTTTCCCCTTAGCTGTTCTCCAGTATTCCACGACCTTGCCGGTCACCACGTGCCCGTGCACTAACGTGAATGTATACGTTTTACCGAGCGAATAGGTCTTCAAACTTGCCGCATCGCGCACTTCTCTATAGTCCTCGGCCTGTCGCTTTCTCTTGTTCCGGTGACCGTACGATTGCTGCAGCTTCGGACGCAAACCTTCGCTTTCGTGCATGTCGGCAGAATACGGGCTTTGACAAATTTGTCAAAGCATGGTCTTCACACCAGAGATTGACTTTTTTAAAAAAAATTATATTGTTAGAAATAATGTTTGAGGGTACGGTCGATAAATTCGGAGGTACCTCGGTTGCGGCTGCGGAAAACGTTCAGAATGTTGCTGATATCGTTTCCTGTCGGCCTGAAATCCGGGTTGTCGTTGTATCCGCTCCCGGAGAACGTTTCAAGGGCGATGCGAGAGTAACGAATCTTTTACGCGATTGGCATGCCGCCCGACAGAGCCACGATGAATCGAATTTTTTTAGTTTGCAGCGCATGATCTTGGAGAGGTTTCGAAATATAGAGGAAAAATTTGGATTGCATATTGCCGAGGGGGAGGTGAGCCAGATAAAAAATGAACTTGAAAACGGCGCTTCACTGGAACATACGGAAAGCCGCGGCGAATATATAGCCGCTCTTTTGATGTCTAAGATTCTTGGCTTTAATTTTCTCGATGCTGCTTCGATCATCAAGTTCGACGACCGCGGCTCTCTTCTCCGCGGGGATACCAGAAAGGCGGTACGCGCCAGGGTCCGAGATACGGAAGAGAAAATCGTTGTGCCGGGCTATTACGGAACAGATCGGAAGGGCGCCATCCGAACCTTTTCACGCGGAGGATCCGATATAACGGGGGCGCTTATTGCCGCAGCCGTTAAGGCCGAGCGATATCGTAACTGGAGCGATTCAAATTTGCGTCACGCTGATCCGCGAATAGTGAAACGCGCGAGGCATATACGTGCCTTAAGCTACGAGGAATTGAGAGAATTCGCCCTCGCGGGAGCCTCAGTATTTCATCCGGACGCGGTACTTCCGGTGCAGGAAGCTGGTGTTCCCACAGAAATACTAAACAGTTTCGACCCGACAGCAGATGGCACACTTGTTTTTTCCGATGCCATGCCGTCCAAAGGGAGCGGGTTTACCGGCGTTGCCGGAGAGAGAGGCTTTTCGATCATTACTATACGAAAGCCGCAAATGAACGATATGAAAGGTTACTTGCTTAAGCCTCTCGCTTCTTTGAATGAACACGGCGTTTCGATAGCCCACCTCCCGACGGGAATCGAATCTTTGAGCATCGTCGTAAAGACGAAGGAGATAGAAAAAAACATCGAAAAGATAGTAGAAAGTCTCAAAGTTCGTTCGGATACTCCACGAGTGGAGGTCGAACATTCGTTCGCCCGCATAGCGCTGGTGGGAAGAAACATGGCACGGGTGAGGGGAGTGGCGGGGATGCTCTTTACTGCCATCGCGAAAGCGGGAGTGAACGTGCGTACCATAGATCAGGGGGCGCCGGAGATGACCATCGCCTTTTGCGTCAACGAGAGTGATTACGAAAAAGCGATACGCGCCGCGTATAACGAATTTTTTCTATCATCGTGGCAGCGTTTTTTGCACCCCCTCTTTGCCTAAATGCTCCCGCGCGCGGACGGTCGCTACGCGACCGCGCGGCGTCCGCTCCAGAAATCCCTGCTGCAAGAGATACGGTTCGTAAACCTCTTCGATCGTTTGCTCTTCTTCCGCCGCCGCCGCCGCAAGGGTCTTGAGTCCCACTGGCCCGCCGGCGAATTTCGTAATGAGGGCGTCGAGTATCTTTCTGTCCGAAGGAGTCAACCCTGCCGCATCTATCCCTATCATGGCGAGGGCTTTTTCCGCGACCGCTTTCGATAAAGGCGACCGCTCAAGCTGCGCAACGTCGCGGGAGCGCTTTAGCAAATAATTAGCCGTTCGCGGCGTCTGGCGCGACCGCTTCGCTATTTCTTCAAACGCTTCCTTCTCCGCCTCGATACCGAGTATCCTTGCTGAACGGCGCAGTATTTTCTCGATTTCTTTTTCCGAATAAAATTCGAGCTGGAACACTCCTCCGGAAAAACGAGAACGAAGCGGAGCCGATATAAGGCCGATGCGCGTCGTTGCGCCCACGAGGGTAAACGGAGGAAGGGCGAGCTCTATCGTACGCGCTGAGGGACCCTTGCCGATAATGATGTCGAGCTTTCCCGCCTCCATCGCGGGGTAAAGCAATTCTTCAACTGTCTTATGCAAGCGGTGTATCTCATCTATAAAAAGCACATCGCCCGGTTCGAGATTCGTGAGGATGGCAGCAAGGTCACCTACCCGTTCAATAACGGGGCCTGAAGTCGAACGCATGTTCGCATTGAGCTCCTTAGCCATGAGGTGCGCGAGGGTTGTTTTTCCTAGGCCAGGTGGCCCATAGAGAAGCGTGTGTTCGGGAGTGTGTGCGCGCTCTTTGGCGGCCGCGATAAGCACGTGCAAATTTTCCTTGATGTTCTCTTGCCCGACGTATTCTTCCCACGCCTCAGGACGAAGTGTTGCGTCGAGGACGCGGTCAGAAGTGGGTTCCGAAGGGGGGCTTGACATTTTATCCATCTATGCTAGCATTATACCACGTATGACCGAAGTTATTGAAGGCAACACAAGAAATACTTCCGAAGAAGCGCCGGAAGTTCGGGACGCGAGGGCCATCCTCGCACGACTTCGAAGTTTCCCGACTCCAGCCTATTTAAAAAGTTTAGCAGAATTTGAAAGGAATCTTCCGCGCACAGAAGTATAAAAAACCGCACCCATCCAAACGACGCCGTGGCGCGCAGTACGGACTTTCTGGTTTAGGCTCGTCCTCATTCTGGAGATATCCCGATCAGCCCTTCCACCTCGCAAAGTGTCGCTTGGAGTGGTGCGGTTTTTTAGTCTTCTCCCACGAGGACGACGCGATTCAGCTCATAGAAAGATGTAACTCCCGAAAGCACTTTAAGCACGCCGTCCTCGCTCATCGTCAGAAGATCCTTCGTCGCCTGAATTTTTTGGATATCGTGTTCCGAAGGCAGTGTGCGCAGAAGTTCGCCCATAGCCGCATCCACGACTATCGCCTCGAATACGCCTATTCTTCCTTTGAATCCCGTATTGTGACAGACGGAACAGCCCACCGGCTCGTATACACTTGAAATATCTTTGGGCACCTGCGAAGTATCGCGTAAGCCTGTAATCGTTTTTTCCACGAGCTCCTTCTCTTTTCCTTCAAGCGGGACCTTTTTTTTGCAGGCATCGCACAATTTGCGCACGAGGCGCTGCGCCATCGCGACGTTTATGGCTGAACCGAACACTTTCGGATCCACTCCCAGGTCTCCGAGCCTGGGGAATGTTCCCGCCGCATTATTCGTATGCAGTGTCGAAAAAACGAAATGACCGGTCAGAGCGGCATCAATCGCGGTTTTCGCCACTTCTTCGTCGCGTATCTCGCCCACCATGATAACGTCCGGGTCCTGTCGCAGCGCGGAGCGCAATCCTTGCAAAAAGGTGTAATTTTTTTCCACCTGCGTCTGCACGACCCCCGCAAGGTGATATTCGACCGGGTCCTCGATCGTTATAATCTTAACTTCAGAAGAATTTATCTCCCGCATGCATGCATAGAGCGTGGTCGTTTTTCCCGAGCCCGTCGGGCCGGTATTCAAAAGCATGCCGTTTGGGTTGCGTATCTCCCGTTCGACTAAAGCCCGGAGTTTCGGCTCCATGCCAAGTTCTGAAAGTGAGACCGCTATGGAATCCGGATTCAGGAGCCGCATCACAACCGTCTCGCCGTTCGAGCCGGGAATGACCGATGTGCGCACCTCAATCTGCGCGTCATCGAGCACTATCGAGAAGCGCCCGTCCTGCGACGCGTCGCGCACGTTCAGCTTAAGGCCGGAGAGAAGTTTGAGCCGGGAAAGAAGGAGCTTGTGCGTTTCGGGATCAAAGTTCGTTATGTCGTTCAGTACGCCGTCGAGGCGGTATCTGAGGCGGACGCTTTTATCTTCCGGTTCGATATGGATGTCGGACGCGCCTACCGCGAACGCTCCGGCAAGAATGACTTCTAGTATTTTGGAGATGCGATACACGTGCTGCATTCCGCTCACGACTTCGATGGAATGCCTGATGTCGTCGACCGAACGGATATTCGCTATCGCTTTTTTCAGCTCTTCGGGGGAGACATCGATGACACCCCGTTTCGTCGACACGGCGAGCGTCAGATCTTTATAGTGCTCCCATGCGCGCTCCAGAGAGTCGCGCGAGACCATGAATTCCGTCACCGCATAACCTTTCTTTTCGAGTTCCTCGTGCAGAGAAGCGAGTTTCGGCTGGGCGGGAGAGCGAACGGCGAGCGAAAGCTTGCTGCCGGTCAGGTCGAACCCAGCGACCTCCGCTTCGCGAGCTTCTTTTTCCGGTACGACTTGTAGGGCATCCACGTTTATGGATGTGCGCGTCAGATCGCGGTATTCGATACCGTATTTTTTCGAGAGAATCATGGCGAGCTCTTCTTCTTCCTTGCGCCGGAGTTCAGCGAGTTTTTGATCCGTATCGTTCATAACACACAAAATGGTAGCATGGGCAAAATGGAGGTCGGGATCTCTTTTCTTCCGCGCTTCGCGAAAGATTTCGTATCCGCGCTCCCGCAAAAGGCGGCGGAAAGGGCATACATAGTGGGTCTTGCCGGAGAACTTGGCGCCGGGAAAACGACTTTCGTACAGGAAGTGGCAAAAGCGCTCGGGGTCGCGACGCCGGTTACCAGTCCTACCTTCATTATCGCGAGCCGGTATCCGATACAAAAGAAACCGTTCACTTCGCTCGTCCACATGGACGCGTATCGGCTGGGAAAAGGGGAATCATTCGACTGGCATGCGTATGCGAACGATCCGCAGAACCTCGTTCTCATAGAATGGCCCGAACGGATGCCGGATTTTCCTCCCGATAGCCCCGTCTTTTCTTTTACCGTTATCGACGAAACCACGAGAGACATCAAGACACATGGCTAAGAAAAGAAAAACACTCGTGCTTCTCGATACGCACGCGATAATTCACCGTGCGTATCACGCCATACCGGAACTTTCTTCCCCGTCGGGAGAACCTGTCGGAGCGGTGTATGGGCTTGCGGCGATGCTCATGCGCATCGCAAAGGAACTCGAACCGGATTACCTGTGTGCCTGTTATGATCTTCCCGGCCCCACGCATCGGCACGAAGTATATAAGGAGTATAAGGCTAAGCGGCCGAAGGCGGAGGATGCTCTCATATCCCAGTTCGCCCTTTCGAGAACGCTGCTTGCAGCATTCGGTATACCACTCTATGAAGCGCCGGGTTTCGAAGCTGACGATATTATAGGCACCATCGCGGTTTCCGCGAAAAAGGAACTTGATGTCATTATCGCTTCGGGTGATATGGATACCCTGCAGCTTGTAGACGATAGCCGCGTACGTGTGTTCACCCTGCGTAAGGGCATTCAGGATACCGTCTTGTATGACGAAAAGGCGGTCGAGCAAAGATACGGATTCGGTCCTTCGCTTATTCCCGACTACAAAGGTTTCGCGGGCGACCCTTCGGACAATATTATCGGTATTCCCGGTATCGGAGAAAAAACGGCGACGGCGCTTCTCCTTCGGTTCGGCGGCATGGAAGCCGTGTATGCGGTGTTGAAAAAAACGCCTGAGAAAGTTTCTTCAGCCGGATTTTCCCCGCGCATCATAGAACTG
>JAFAQP010000056.1 GCA_019246385.1 Patescibacteria group bacterium
GAGTTCGTCCTGGGTAAGAGGCACGCGGGGAGTCTGCACCTCAGTGGAACCTGAAAAGGCAGCTCCTGAATTTATTCCTATATACAGGTACACGGCATAGGCGGCGGAAAGGATAAACACGAAAGCGCTAACAAAAAGAAGCAGGAGCCAATCCCGCGCCGGTTTTGGTCGGGTGAAGGAAGAGAAGAACCGCTTGATGCGCGCGAAGATGTTCATGGTGTCTTTGCGGGAGGCTGAGGAGTGGATCTCTCTTTCGCTACGTATACCGTATAGGTGGCAAACCAGTCCTTTTTATCCGTCGATTCGGCTCGAAAAGTAGCGAGACGGGAAGCTTCAGGCAGCGACTCGAGATCGGTCGCAAAATTGACGATATCGGAAAAAGATCCTTGTGCGGTAACTACGATCTCGAGCGGTTCGTGGTATTTCCACACGCTCGGTGTAGTGCCGACCGATCCGATAGTGATCGAAAGGTGTTCGCGCTTTCCTGCATTGTCTATTTCGTTTATAAGCGATATGACGCTCTCGTCCGTCGCGATAAAGCCTTCGAGCGAACTGCGCACACTTGCCGTCTGTTCCATAAAGCTTGCAACACGCCGTTTGAAAAGTTGCTGCTCCCCTGTCGTTGACGCGCTCGCGTGCGCGAGCGTGGCGGCCGAAATGGATTGCCGGATACCGAAAAGGAGTCCGGCATAGAGAGCGACCGATGCGGCGAAAAGGCAGAGAGCGGCAATGAGCGGTAGGAAACGAGTCATGAGCGCAATAACGTGAATGGGAAAGTGAGAGTGAAAGGTACGTTTGACTCTCCTGCCAGCGCCGATACCGGAACGGCGACCGCGGAAAATGCTGATATTTTTTGGAGTGCGCTCACAAAAGATAGAAGGCTTTCCCTATCTACAGCAATTCCGGAAAGTGCCATCGTGCCGCCCGCGTCGCCCGGCGTAATGGCGATATTGTTCAATGTTACCCCTTTTGGCAGTTGCGCAGTGACAAGAGATAAGGCTTCGGCTACTTCAGGAGATCTCGGATACGTCTTTAATATGTCTGCTTCTTCGGAGATGAGGGCGAGACCGGAGTTAGCGCCTAATGCATTGCCTGCATCCGCTTTTTGGGAAGCAGAAAGGTACCGGGCGGCAGCATCCGCTTCAGCCGTCGCCCGTAAATAGGAAGGGACGAGAAGCGCAGCGCTCGCCAAAACTGCAATCGCCAAGGCAGCGAGAAGTACCGTGCCGAACCGCGCATAATAAAGGAAGCTCAATGAGCGGCGCGCTTTGTACGGTAGAAGATTTACCATTGTGCGGTTGTGAGTGAACGTTCGGCCAGGCCTATCGCAGTCGCATACTCAAGAGAGGTTTGAAACGGCATAGCGGGCACGTACGCGTCGAGGGAAAACGCTCCGCTCCATACATCCGCTATCGAAACCGGCAAGCCGATGGCTCCCTCCAGATATTCGGGAAAGCCTCTGAGATTAGCGTTGCCTCCGCAGAGGATTATTTTTTCGACGTTCTTGCGCGGCAGATCATGTACGCCCGGAGCGTTCCAATATGCGAGATGTTTTGCTACCTCATCTTTAACCACGGAAACCGTCGTCATAAGCGCTTCGACGAGATCCTTATTCTCTTCGTTCATAAGGAATCCCTTTTCATTCTTGATGCGTTCGGCTTCCGGCTCCGGGACATTGAGAAGTTTCATGGCTGCGCTGGTGAGGGTATCTCCCCCCACATCCAACGTCGCCGTGAACGCGACCACGCCGTTCTCAGCGATAGCGATACGTGTCGTACGCCGTCCGAAATCTATGAGCATGAGCGTTTTCTTTCTGTCTGTTGGCGAAAGGGCGGCGCGGGCCAGTGCCTGCGATTCGACTTCCAGAGAACGTAAAACGATGCCGGCTTCGCGGAAGACTTTTTCGTACGTTTGTACGATTCGGCGCGCATACGCCGTGACCGAAAGCACCATGCCTTCTTCACTCCGCCGCACCGGTTCGAAATCAAAAATGACCTCGCCGGGAGGAAGCGGAATATGTTCTTCAAGGTCCGATTCCACGGCCGCCCGGAAATCGGCGCTTTCCGGAACAACGGTCTGGTAAAGATATGCTTTTCGCTCGGAAAGCGACGCGGCGGCATAATGTACGCCGAGCCGGAGACGCAGAGAACGGAGAATGTCGACGATTTTCCCTGGTTCCTCTATATCCCCCGCCACTACGGCGCCCGACGGGACCGGGGTTTCCATAAACGAAGCAAGCTCGGCATCAAGACCTTTTTGCCGCAACAATACGCATTTAACGCTGCTTCCCGATATGTCAATGCCGCCAGCCGGCATCGACAAAAAAACCGGTGGTGGAAAAACAGAAAGTATTCGCTCCGAGAAGCGCATGCGGTTAGTATAACGCTTCAAAAACGCTCAACGGATGCGACTTCCTTCATCGACGGCACGCGTCGGGGAAAGAAGTGCGAAGGTGTCGCCTTCTCCGACTGCGAGGATCATGCCGTTCGAGGCCAGTCCGCGGATAACGCGCGATTCAAGATTCGTAAGAAACGGAAATTGCCTACCTACCATGTCTTCGGGTCGCACATGTTCGGCGATGCCCGAAAGTATTTGGCGGGCGGCACCTTCTCCGACATCCACTTCAAGCCGGAGCAGTTTGTCCGTTCCGGGAACGCGCTCTGCCGAAAGAACCGTGCCAATCTTTATCTCGGCACGCCTAAAATCATCGATGGAAATTGACATGTTATTCGCGGATCCGCTCCAGGTACCTATTCAGGATAACGGCTGCCGCCATCGCGTCAACCGGCATATCGCTTCTGCCGCGCGCTTCCTCGGCGAGACGGCGAGCCTCGACAGAAGAATAGTATTCGGGCTCGAAATAGACCGTAACTGCAAGAGATTTTTCCGGGCGATCCGCGAACGCGCGCGCCTCTTCCATGATCGCATTAT
>JAFAQP010000075.1 GCA_019246385.1 Patescibacteria group bacterium
CGCGGGAAAATATATAAGATAGAAGATTTAATAACGCTTGCCGCTCCAAAGAAAGGAGCAATCGTAGTCGCAAGGTTCACGACCCCGCCGATATCACTTGCGTTAGCCGCGGCCGAAGGAATCATATGCGAGACAGGAGGCGTCACTTCACATGCCGCTCTCATCGCGCGGGAATTTGGCAAGCCATGCCTCGTAGGGGTGACCGGAGCATTAGCTGCGTTAGCGGAAGGGCAGGAGGTTATTCTTGATGCAGACGCGGGAGAGGTATATGAAACTGAGCGATAAAGCGGAATCCCTTTTACAAAGGCATATAGAAATAGTACTGAAAGCCGGAAATGCTTCGGGCGTAGCCGGTAGATGGCCGATGCCGGCCCTTGAGTCCGTGATTGATGCGGTTGTTCATTCTGAACCCTTCGTCGCATCGTCTTTTTACGCTCGAGTACGAAAACTAAAGCTCCAAGGCTGTACATATCAGGAGATAGGAAGTCTTTTTGAATATCCTTCGAATCTGGCTTTACTTACCTTTTTGCCGCGTACTCGGGCATTATCATCTGCGCCAGCCGAACGCTATATAGAGATCTATAACGATCTCGCGGCTATGCTTTTTCCATTTTATAGAGGAAAGCCGTTTTGCGAAGATGGTGCGAATCTCCTTCTTTCAGAGTCCGACCAGGACGCGCTTATGGAGGACGTCGGAAAGGCAGAAGCCATCCCAAAAGAACTTTTAGCGGAGTTGGATGGGCGATTATGGATGTACGTGGAACATATTTTCGCCCGTTTCCATAATTTAGGGCATGAATTCCACGGACCTTATGGTCGCCGAGAAAAACTCCTCGTAAAAGCCTGGCATACGTTACGCGGTATGGAAGAAGAAATATTCCGCGATTTTCCCTATGAAGCGGTAACTTGTTATGAATTCTATCTCGATAATCGAGTCACATTTGATATCCATAATCGCATGAATTCGGACAAACCATTGGCGGCTACTTTGACCAAGAGTTATGTAAGGTCGAATGAAGAATGGCTTACTACTGGCCAGGTGAAACAGTTGGTAGAAATATTAGACACTTATTTGGAAAGAAGCGGAAAATTTTTATCGTCATTGAGTGCAAAAGATTTAAAAAAAAGGAACGCTGAAATAGAATTCTTCGTACTCAAACCGTTAGCCGATAGATTAGGGGAAGATTGGCATCCTCCTGCAGGAGTATATGCCAGCATTGAACAGGGTATGATGAGCCACATATCCGGGAGAATATACGAACAACTAATAGCATATCAGAGAGAAGGAACGATTGAGAACGTGCGAGTTCTCTATGATCCGAGGATACCGTTTCCAAGCGCTGCGGTTGGAGACACTCACAAGAAATGATATATTTTTCAAGCTGACCGGGAAGGCTGCGCTCAGCGAACATTCGCCGAGATAAGCCAGTAACTTGCCTCGGCGGCGCTCTGAAAGAATTCGCTTACGAACTTTTGCTCATTTCAGGATGAATGAAAGCTGACTTTCATTCAGCCTTTTTCGCAAAAGCTATTCTTGTAAGCAACTTGCCGAGGTAGCTCAGTTGGTAGAGCATTTCCCTGAAGAGGAAGGGGTCGCCGGTTCGAGCCCGGCCCTCGGCACCCTGAATTATGTATGACGCAATAAAGAATTTTCCGAAGCAGTTCCTGTACAAGCCGGTCATAGAAAACTCGGACAAGCTCGGTGCGTATGAGCGTTTCGTGGTTCTCGGCATGGGTGGGTCGAATCTCGCGCCCGAACTATTGAAAGTCCGTCAGCCGAACCTTGATATCGCCGCACACCGCACCTATGATCTGCCGCATGTTCCCGTCTCCCACGCACGAAAGACGCTTTTCATAGCGAGTTCGTATTCCGGTAATACGGAGGAAACGATCACGAGTTTTGAAAAGGCGCTCAGGGAAAAAGTGCCGCTTGCCGTGATAACTACGGGCGGTACATTGCTCGCACTCGCGAAACGCCATCGCATCCCGTATGTCGAATTGCCCAATACCGGCATCCAGCCTCGCTCCGCGTTGGGGTATGCCATCGTCGGCATTTCGGCACTCATCGGAAAGCCTGCATTCCTACGCGAGCTTCACGCGCTTCCTGCGACTCTGCGGGTTTCGGCTCTGGAAAAGAATGGCAAAGCTCTTGCAAAAAAAATATCAGGTCGTGTGCCTATCATATATTCTTCGATAGATAATTTTCCGATCGCGTATAACTGGAAGATCAAATTCAACGAAACGGGCAAGGTCCCTGCGTTCGCGAACAGCTTCCCCGAACTGAACCACAATGAGATGACGGGCTTCGATGTTGCCCGTCTGACGAAAAAGCTCTCCGCCCCATTTTATTTCATATTTCTGAAGGGAAAAGACAATCCTCGGATAGTGAACCGGATGGAAACGACGGCGCAGCTGTATCGTGAACGACGCCTTCCTGTAGAGATGCTGGAGCTTAGCGGGAAAACACCTTTCGAGCGGATATTTAATGCCCTTCTTTTGGCGGACTGGACGGCGTATTACACGGCGGAGCGCTACCAGGTTGAAGCGGAACAAGTGCCTATGGTGGAGCGTTTCAAAAGCCTGATCGCACGGATGCGCCGAAGAAAAACGTCCTAGTTCGCGCGCACACGTAGCTTGGTCTGACGGTCTTTGTTTATTTTCGGAAGTTTTATAGTGAGAAGGCCATGCCGCTCCGAAGCTTCCGCCGAATCGACGTCTATCTCTGCCGGAAGAACGACTGAGCGCTCAAAGCCGCCCCAGTAAAGCTCCTGGTAGACATATCCGTCCTCGTTCATTTCTTTTTGCTCGACGCGTTTTCCTTTTATGGTCACCATGTCGCGCGTTATCGCGATATCTAGATCCTCCGGTTTCACTCCTGCCACGAGCGCTTTGATGATTATCTCGGAACCGTTCTGATACACGTCGACGGTCAGTTGTGCGGTGCCCGGCTCATCGTGAACGGATTGCTGGGCAACGGGGGCACCTTTTTGCTGCGGCTCGGGCAATTCGTCGTCGTCTTCGAACGTATCAAAGTCGTTATCGAAATGGGCTCCGGTCAGCCTGTCGAAAAAAGAAGGTTTTTTTGCCATACGATAGTTTATTAAGAGTTTCGCCGCAGGAACGCTTTCTGCCACCACGCGGGCCGTTCTATCCTTTTCACGCGTTCAAGAGCGAGAAGCAGGAACACGATGCCCATCCAGACTCCCAAGAAGACGGTGAGCGCGGCGCCTCCTCCACTGAAAAGTATAAGAGAGTTGAAAATAGTGTGCAATAGAAGGGCGAGGATAACTCCGATCGACCCATATAGTATCTTGGCATTTTGTTCGCGATAAAAGGCGAACGCAAGCGCACCGCCTATGACCGAAGAGCCAAGGACATGGATGAGCGTAGCGCCGATAAAGCGCAGATCGCCCGTCGCCACTCCCTGTAAAAAATGCCCGCTCAATATCGGGCTGAACAAAAAGAGGGCGTTTTCGAGAGCCGAAAATCCAAGGGCCGTCGTAATGAGGTATATGGGCATATCAATGGGTTCGTCGGCGGACGGACGGCGCAGCACGACGATCCAGGCGATAAGGAACTTCGTTATCTCTTCGGTCGCCGCCCAGGAAAGCAAAAGCCAGAAACCGATCGGCAAATAACGGGCCGCAAACGCTTGAAAGGGGAGCACGACAAGGACGCCGAGCATTCCGGCAAAAAAAGCCGCAAGCAGGGCCGATTTCGGCTCAGGCTTCTTGCTGTCCTCGAAGAGCCAAAATGCGAGCCACACCAGAACTGGCACAAGGCCGGCGATAAAAGCGGCGAAGGCGGCTCCGGCACCGGAGAGAATTCCCATCTTATTATTCTACTCTTCCTATTGCGCTGCGAATTCGTTTCAGGCTCAGGGTGGGATATTTTTCGCGTTCGATTTTTTGTCTGGCGCGCTGCAAGCATTGTCCGAATATGCGCCGCGTCATCCCGGACATCGCGATGGCGTCTTTTCTGCCTTTTCTCGTTGGAAATCGATTCGCGAGGTCAAGCGCCAACCGTTCTTTTTCGGTTAAGGGATGTTTCAAATCCGACCCGGCTTCAGGCTCTCTCGACTTCGGCGCAAACGAATGTCCGTGTTCAATTCCTCCCATACATACCACGTGGCCATGGGGCAATCAGGAGCATATCAGCGTCTTTTACCGGAAGCGATTCCCATATGGCTTCGGTCACAAAAGGCATGAAAGGGTGGAGAAGCTTAAGAGAAGCGGTCAGAATATCATAGAGCATCCGCTGCCGCGATGCTTTGGCTTCCGCATCCTCTCCTTTAAGAATCGGTTTGGATTCTTCAAGGATCTCCGCTGCGAAGCGGTCCCAGAGAAAATGGTAGAGGATATCAAACGCGATATCGACGCGGTAGCGTTCGAGGTGTTCGGTAACGCCATTCACGACCGCGCTCATTTCTTCGGCTAGTTTCGCATCTGCCGGAGCATACTTAGTATCCATCCGCGTATGGCCGACGTTCTCAAGAACGAATCGCGCGATATTCCATACCTTATTGGCGAAATTCTTGTAACCCTTCACTTTCTGCTCGTCGAAGCGAACATCGTTTCCTATTGCCGTCCCGGCGAGAAGCCCGGCACGGAGCGCATCGGTTCCGTACTTGTCTATCATTTCCAGAGGATCGATGCCGTTCCCCAGCGATTTGCTGAATTTTCTTCCTTGCTTGTCGCGCACGAGGCCGTGAATAATGACTGTCCTGCCGGGAACTTGCCCCACGTGAAAGCCGCTCATGAGTATCATCCGCGATATCCAAAGAAACAATATTTCGTATGCGGGAGACATGAACGAAGTAGGATGGAATGTCGCCAAATCGTTTGTTTCTTCCGGCCATCCCAGGGTCGAAAAGGTCCATAAGGAAGACGAGAACCATGTATCCAAAACATCGGTCTCCTGGGTCCAGTCGCCGCCCGGGCTTTCGATCGATACGATCGTTTTTCCGTCCTTATACCACGCAGGAATGCGATGCCCGAACCATATCTGGCGGCTGATGCACCAGTCGTGCAGGTTCTCTATCCAGTGGAAATAGCTTTTTCTGAAATTATCTTGCGGCATCGCTACGGCTCCGCGCTCTACGGCGATGCGCATTATTTCCTTAAGCGACGTTTTTTGTCCCGGCACGATTCCCGGTATCTCGGAATGAGAAATAGCGAATGATTTGTTCACGTCGACCCACCACTGAAGTTTCGGCAACGGCTCCACGATGCCTCCTGTGCGTTCGGCGGTCGACACGTTCTGGTCCACTTCTTCTTCCTTTTCAAGAAGTCCTTCTCCACGGAGCCATTCGACGATACTCTCTCGCGCCTCCGTCGTTTTCAGGCCGTTCAGGCGTCCTTCGACGCTCATCTTCGCGTATTCATTTATTACTTGGGGTCGCGGAAGATCGTGACGGTCAGCGATGTCCCAATCGATCTGGCTGTGGGCGGGAGTGACGCCTAGGGCGCCGGTGCCGAATTCTTTTTCAACTTCCGTATCCGCAATTATTTGTATATGCAATGGAACGTCGCAAAAAACCACGTCGTATTCCTTTCCCACGAATTCCTTATAGCGATCGTCTTCCGGATGTACCGCGACGGCAACGTCGCCTACTTTTGTTTCCGGACGGGTTGTCGAGATCGCGATGGGGAAATCCTTCGAATATTTGAAAGTGTAGAGTTTAGCTTTGCGCGTTTCATAGACGATCTCATCGTCGGAGATGGTAGTTTGGCCTTTCGGATCCCAGTTTACGATCCGGTTGCCGCGATAGATAAGCCCTTCGTCATACATCCGCACGAAGGCTGTCATCACGGCCCGGTATCTTTTCTCATCAAGCGTAAAAGCATACCGGCTCCAATCCAAAGACGCGCCCATGCGGCGTACTTGCCCCAAAATAGTGTTTTCGCTGTTTTTGGCGAATTCCGTAACGCGGCGCACTAATTCCTCTCGCCCTATGTCGTGCCGGCTTTTACCCTCGTTCTTTTGTATGTCTTTCTCGACACGCGCTTGGGTCGAAATGGCCGCAGAATCCGTGCCAGGAATCCACAGAGCGCGTTTGCCGCGCATCCGCTCAAAGCGGATGAGAGTATCCTGGAGCGCGTCCTCATACGCATGGCCAAGATGAAGAATGCCAGTCACATTTGGCGGGGGCAACACTATGGAAAACATCTCCATTCTTTCTCCCGGCAAGTTATCCGGATTGAAAAAACCGCTTTTTTCCCAGCGCTCGTAAATATTTTTTTCAGTCGCTAAAGGATCGTAAGGTTTCAAAAATTTCTG
>JAFAQP010000076.1 GCA_019246385.1 Patescibacteria group bacterium
ATAACCAAAGTGCGGTTGATGCGCTCGCCAAACTCCTTTCGAAGATTGGCCATGAGACGCTGACGGCGTATTCCGGAACGGATGGCATCCGTATATTCACCAAAGAGAGGCCGCAGGTCGTCGTCGTCGATATCGGTATGCCGGATATGGACGGATACTACATTATCGCTGCCCTCAGAAATCTCGGCAGCCACGAATTCAAAGCGATCGCGCTTTCGGGGTATGGCCAACCCGAAGACAAACAAAAGGCCCTTGCCATAGGATTCGATCACCATCTCACGAAGCCAGCAAGCCTCGAGGAGATCAGGACTCTCCTCCTCTGACCATCTTCAGGAATACCTCTTGCGGAATATCCACTCTTTTGTGCTCTCCCCGCCGTTCCTTGCCTTTTTTCTGTTTTTCGAGCAGTTTTTTCTTGCGGGTGATATCACCGCCATAGAGGTATCCGGTCACGTCTTTTCGCAAGGCTGAAAGAGAACGGGAAGCGATGATCCGTCCGCCCGCTTTCGCCTGTATCTTAAGCACGAACTGCTGGCGCGGAAGTGTGTTCGCGAGCTTCTCGACAAGCGCTTTCGCTTCTTCGTCGGCTCTTCTTTTCGAAACGATCCGGGAAAAAGCAGGCACTATCTCTTCGGCAACGAGAATATCGAGACGCATTACCTCCGCATCCCTGAAATCCCCGAATTCGTATGAAAGTGATGCGAACCCGGAAGAAACGCTTTTGAGTTTGTCGAAAAAACCCCTCATTAATTCCCGAAGTGGCATTTCGGCCCGTATTTCCATGCGGTCGTCGCCGAAAAGGTCCGCTGCGGCTATGGTCGCCTCGTGCTCATACAAAAGCTGTGAAAGAGCAGAGAGATAGTCGGGCGGAGTAATGATGGTCGCCGTTACCCACTGCTCGCGAACGGTTTCCTTGCCGGGATTCTCCGGAAACTGCGAAGGCGTGTAGATCTTTTCCATTTGGCCTTTCTCATCGGTTATCTCGTACATGATGGAAGGAGCAGTGATGATGGGCGCTATGGAAAATTCGCGCTTGAGGCGTTCGGTCACTATCTCGGCATGAAGCATTCCCAGGAAACCGCATCTGAATCCTTTGCCGAGGATAGACGACCCTTCTTCCTCAAAAGACAGCGCCGCGTCAGAAAGCTTCAACCGAAGAAGCGCCTGCCGCAAAAGAGTGAAATCGTCTTGGCTTTCCGGATAGAGCGACGCCCACACGACCGGGCGCGGCAACGCATAACCGGAAAGAACCTGGAGCGCGGCTCCTCCGGAAAGTATGGTGTCTCCGACCAAGGCGACCCCGGGTTCTTTGATCCCGGTCACGACGTAACCGATCTCTCCGGCTCTGAGTTCGCTCGTCGGACGCTCCTGCGGCATCAAGTAGCCCGTCTCAAGCGCGTTCACTTTTTTCCGTATCGCGGAAAGCGAGATCATGTCCTTGCTGCGAAGCGTGCCATCGAAGACGCGCACATATGCGACGATTCCGCGATGCTCAGAATATGAAAAATCGAATATGAGCGCCCGGCCGCCCGGTCCCTCATAGTCGGTCGTGGGCGGCGGAATCCGCGAAATAATGGCTCCGAGCAGTTGTTCGACCCCTTCGCCGGTTTTTCCGGAAACGGAAAGTATCTCGGATTCGGGAACACCGATAGCCTTCGCTATTTCTGCTTTCACTTCGGGAGGCAGGGCGGCAGGCATGTCTATTTTGGTCACGACCGGTACGACCACGCAGCCTGCAGCGCGCGCCAGAGCGAGCGTGGTCAGCGTCTGCGCCTGGATCCCTTGCGTGGCGTCGACAAGAAGCAGCACTCCTTCGACTGCGGTCAGTGCGCGCGAAACCTCATATCCGAAATCAATGTGTCCAGGCGTATCGATAAGATTCAACGTGTATTCGGCGTCCTGCTCTCCCTTGGGACAGTAACGCATTCGCACGGGCTGCATTTTTATGGTTATCCCCCGTTCGCGCTCAAGGTCCATCGCGTCCAGAACCTGCGCGCGCATTTTTCTTTTCTCTACGGTGCCGGTCGCTTCGAGCATCCGGTCGGCAAGTGTGCTTTTTCCGTGATCGATATGGGCAATGATAGAAAAGTTACGTATTGAGTGAAGATTCATGGCGCTTGCGAGAGAGCTTTCCGAGAACGACGCTGCGCGTCTCGGCGAACTCCTGGCTTTTTAGAAGATACAGGGTCAGAGCCCAGATAGCGAGCCCGGCCGCGCCGGCAGCCACGGCCTGAACGAAAAGCCCAAAGGTCGTCTCAAGAGGGAGATCCGGCCCCAACAATTGAAGGACGCCATAGGCCGCTCCGGCGCCTAAGATAGAGGCTGCGAACGAAGAACCCATGGTTCCCCACGTGCGTTCCTCAAAGCCGAAATCGCGTGCGAAGAGATATGCGAACGCGAATGAGGCGGCTATCATCGCTCCCGAATATGCGAGCGGTATCATAAGCACGGAAGTGCCGGGAACATCGGCGACCCGCAGAAGCGCCTCGAGAAAAAATCGCGGCAAAGGCGCATACGCAACCCAGAGAACGCCGAAAAAAGCTCCGAGAATGGCCGCGAAAGCTCCGGCGAAATTTACGAGCATGGGAATTTTCGTGCGGTGAGCCGCGTAATACGCGCGCGAAAAGATGAGTATGAGGGATTGCGATATGAGCGAAACGGCAAAAAGCGCAAGTATAGCGGCAGTAAGGCGAGTGTCGTCCCATGAAAAGTTCCCCGAGCCGAGGACCAGGCGAACTATGTGCGCGCGCAGCACTATGATGAGCGTTATCGCCGGTGCGGTCCAAAAAATTATATGCCGCGCGCTTGCCCAGACTTCGCGGACGAAACCAATCTCATCTTTGTTCCGGTGCAATGCGGACAGCGCCGGAAACACGGCTGCGGCATAGGAGATACCGATGACCGTAAGCGGCACTGACTGCAGATTGAATGCGAAAGAAAAGGCGGATACCGTCCCGACAGCCGCAAGAGAGGCGATCCCCGCGAAAAGCAGAAGAAGTACCTGCTGGGTTGAAAGCGCCAAGGCGCGCGGCATCGATGGAAGCGCAACTTCCATAATGGACGTTCGCAGCGTCGTCAATGTCGGCCGCATCACATGCTTCGCATTGCCGAGAATAGGAATGACCTGGGCGGAAAGATGCAAGACCGCTCCGAACACGACTCCCCAGGCAAGGCCTTCTATGCCCCAGAGAGGATAAAAAACTAGAGCCCCGACAATGATGCCGAGGTTATAGAGAATAGGCGCCAACGCGTAGATAATGAACTGCCGCAAGACCTGGACGACGGAAGTCGCTATCGAAGAAAGGCCGAGCAATATCGGCTGCAGAAGCATGATGCGCGAGAGGAGCACCGTATCGTGCAGGACTTTCGGCGAGAATCCCGGATAGAAGACCGGGATAAGATGCGGCAAAAGGAACCACAACAGTCCCGCAGCAACGACGGAAAAACAGCCAAACGTAAAAAGCACGTTGCCGAGAAGCGCACCCTGCTCTTTCTTTTCTCGGCTTGAGAGAAGAGGCACCAATGCATAGGACGATACGAACAGGGTGAGAAAGGCGAATACCAGGTCCGGTATCTTAAAGGCTCCGAAATAGGCGTCGAGTACCGGCCCAGCGCCGAAAAGGTGCGCGAACGTTCGGTCTCTGACGAGCGCGAGCACCTGCGAAAGAAGCGAAAAGAACGCGAGAAGGTATGCAGCTTCGTGGAGGCCCCGGATCGGCCGGGTCAGATAACCGAGAACCGTACGCACCATATGGCTACCGTACCGCCTGCGGAGGAGTCTCGGGAGGAAGAGGCGTCCCCGACGCAAAAGGATTCGCTCCTGCCTGAAGCTTTGTAATTATATCCGCGAGCATCGCATTGCCAGGATTGGATTTCTGCAGGTCCGTGAAAAGCGCGAGTGCATCCTGGTTCTTGCCAAGGAAGACGTCCGCCTCTCCGAGGAAGAATTTCGCATTAGCATAGTCCGGCGTAATGAGTATCGCCTGCCCGAATGCGTCGGATGCGGACTGATACTCTTTCGCCTGGAGTTCAAGAAGCCCAAGTTCGTAAAAGAGCGATGAATCGTTCGGTGTCAGCACTATCGCCGATTTTAAAGCGGTTATTGCATCGGTGAGATTCCCCTCTCCAAGCGATATCTGCGCGAGAAGCAGTATCGCCGGAGTATAATCCGCTTTTTTTGAGAGTGCCGAGAGCGCTGCGCTCTTCGCTCCCGCCGGATCCTTAAGGAATGCTTTTATCGTCGCTTCCTGATAATCGACTTCGGGTGTAGCGGGATTCAGCGCGCGCGCCTTCTCAAGAGCGGATACGGCGTTATCGGAAGCTCCGGCGATATTGAGGGGGATGACGGCTTCATAGACGGAAGCCCGACTCATCCAATTGTCGAAACTCAAAGGATCAGCGGCAGTAGCGGCAAGAGCACTTTGCACCGCCTGCGAAAGCCCCGATTGGAAGGCGGCCTGGGAAGCCGCGTCATTCTTACCGCTCCCTACGATACTGTTCAGCGCGACAAGCTGAAGCGAGGTCACGGTCCGCAGATAGCGGTCTTCGGGGGAGAGCGAAACGGCGTCTTTTGCAAGCTGAAGCGCGCCGGAAATGTCGCCTGCATTGGACTTCTGAAGCGCGCGCGCTTCGGTCGTGGATGCGGCATACGTCACTCCGGCTCCATACACGGACACCAGGGAAAGCACCATACCGATCGCCATGAGCACTGTAGCCGCGAAGCCAAGGCGAGGACTTTCTGAAAATACTATGGAACGCGGACGCGAGACGTCGGGCGGCAAGGATGCCATAAAAAGTCCGAGAAACAGAAAAAGAACAAGCGTAAGCGATTCGCTCGGATTATAGAAGAGATGCACAGCAAAAAGGAAGGCCGAAGCGAATGCCGTGGCGATCGGCAGCGTATACGCCTGGCTGGCGCGACCCGGCGCGGAAAGAAGGGCGCGGTACGCCGTATAGAGAAACACGCAGAGGAGAAAGAGCCACCCTAAAGCGACTACCGCGCCGCCTGTCGTCGCGGCCGTGGCTACGTACGAATAGCCGGTAGTGAACTCCGTGTTCCAAAATATGCTTGAAAGGGTTTCCGGCGGCCTATAGAGGAACCATTGTTCGGCAAAAGTGTTCGGACCGGAACCGACAAGCGGGCGCTTCGCGTATACGTTCTCAAGCACGCCGAGCGTTCCCTTCATCGAAGGGCTCACCTCGAGAGCCGATATAGAAAAATGATTCTGCAACGTGGT